>CATIYQ010000066.1 GCA_949739465.1 uncultured Peptococcaceae bacterium
CCGTCTTTCGCTTCCTGTTCTTTAGAAGGACAATTTTTATTGGGACAAAGAATAGATTTCCCCCCGGTACGGAATTTCTTCTCTACCATTTGACTGCCGCAAACAGGACACTTTTCTAAAATGGGCTTATCCCAGGAAACAAAATCACAGTCGGGATAATTGTTGCAGCCATAGAATAACTTACCGCTGCGGCTTTTCCGCTCCACAATCTGTCCGCCGCAAGCAAGACAAGGAATACCTGTTTCTTTCACGATAGCCTTGGTATTTTTACATTCGGGGAAACCGGAACAAGCGAGGAATTTCCCAAACTTGCTGATTTTATATACCATAGGACGGCCGCATTTTTCACAGATTTCGCCGCTTTCCTCCGGCATAATCACGACTTTTTCCATTTCTTTTTTGGCGTGTTCCAACGTTTCGGCAAAAGGACCATAAAAGTCGGTCAGAAGTTTCCGCCATTCCACCGAACCTTCTTCCACCTTATCCAAGTTGGACTCCATTTCGGCGGTAAATTCCACGTCCATAATGCGGGCAAAATATTCCTTCAGCAAATCAACAATGATTTTCCCCAGTTCCGTGGGGTGGAACATTTTTTCTTCCCGCACCACATAGCCTCGAGCCAAAATGGTATCAATAATAGACGCATACGTACTGGGGCGTCCGATACCTCGTTCTTCCAAAGCCTTTACTAACGTCGCTTCGTTATAAAAAGCAGGCGGCTGAGTAAAATGCTGTTTGGGATCTAATTTCAAGAGCTTTAGGATTTCCCCTTCGTTAATCACAGGAAGCAACCCTTCCTCTTCCCCGCTGTCACCGTCTCTACCCTCAATATACACCTGCATAAAGCCGGGAAATTTCAGTACGCTGCCAGTAGCGCGGAATAAATAAGAGCCGGCTGTCACATCAATGGTAGTTTGTTCCATAATAGCGTCTTTCATTTGGCTGGCAACAAACCGTTCCCAAATCAGTTTATAGAGTTTGTATTGAGCGGCGCTTAAGTAAGGACGAACAGCGGCAGGGGTTCTTTCAACACTGCTGGGACGTACCGCTTCGTGAGCGTCTTGGATTTTGCCTTTTTTAGAGTAGAAATTTGGTTTTTCCGGTACATAATCTGCGCCGAATTTTGCAGCGATAAAGCTGCGTACCATGTTCTTTGCTTCAGCAGATACCCGTACCGAGTCTGTACGCATATAGGTAATCAGCCCCACTGCGCCGCCTGTGCCGACGTCAATCCCTTCATAGAGCTGTTGCGCGATTTGCATGGTTTTCTTGGCGGTAAAGCCGATTTTCCGAGAGGCTTCTTGCTGCAAACTGCTGGTAGTAAAAGGTGGTACAGGATGACGGGACTTATCCTTTTTCTGTACGCCGCTAACCACATAGTCTTTTCCAGCTAACCCCGCCAATATTTTATCCATTTGTTCCTGGTTTTTAATATCGGCTTTCTTACCACTGATTTTTGCAAGCTTTGCCGAGATATTACCATTCTTGCCTTGCAAATCTGCATTTAAGGACCAATATTCTTCGGGGATAAAAGCTTCGATTTCTTCTTCCCTGTCTACAATCATACGAACAGCAACTGACTGCACACGTCCTGCGCTTAAACCTTTTTTTACTTTATCCCAGAGGAGCGGGCTGATTTGATACCCCACCAAGCGGTCGAGGATTCTCCGTGCCTGCTGGGCTTCTACTCTGCTTTCATCAATGGGACGGGGGTGCTTTACCGCATTACTAACCGCGTCTTTGGTGATTTCGTTAAACTCAATACGACAGGCTTCTTCTGGATAGTTTAAATATTCTTTCAAGTGCCAAGCAATGGCTTCCCCTTCTCGGTCAGGGTCCGATGCCAGCAAGATTTTATCCGCTTTTTTTGCCGCTTATTTCAAAGACTTTAACAATTCGCCTTTCCCGCGAATGGTAATATATCTGGGTTCAAATTCATGCTCAATATCAACGCCCAAATCACTTTTGGGTAAATCGCGCACATGTCCCATGCTGGATTTTACCGTATAGTTTTTTCCTAAAAATTTACCAATGGTTTTCGCCTTTGTAGGGGATTCCACAATCACCAATGTTTTCAACGGTATAGCCTCCCAAATTTATTTCTTGATTTCTGTTATGTAGTATTGCCCGGGCAATTGTTTGATATAACCTTTCATTTCCAGAAAGAATAACACTGAGGATAGTTCCTTCGCCGCTAAGCCTGTTTCTACTAAAATATGTTCAAAATGAACGGCAACAGCCGCCATATCTAAGATTTTCTCTTCCGTTTCGGATAGAAGAAGCCCGGTGTTTTCTTTGCCGTTTATAGTCGGCGCGGCTTTCACTTCCGGGAAGAGATAATCAAACTCTTCTATGATATCTTCCGCACAGCTGACCAGCTTTGCCCCTTCCCGAATGAGACGGTGCGGCGTTTTACTCTGTTTGCTGGTAATAGGACCGGGTACGGCAAAAATCGTCTTCCCCTGTTCCATACCATAGTCTACTGTGATGAGCGTACCACTTTTTTCTGCTGCTTCTACCACCAGCACCCCTTGAGAAAGTCCGCTGATAATGCGGTTGCGTACCGGGAAATTCCGCGGCAAGGGAGTCGTCCCCAAGGGAAACTCACTGATAACGCACCCGTTTTCTACTATATTATAATACAAATCTGTATTTTCTTTTGGATATATGACATCTAAGCCGCTGCCCAAGACCGCGATAGTTTTGCCTTTACCGTCTAGCGCGCCCCGATGACAGCACGCGTCAATACCCCTTGCCATGCCGCTGATAACCCAGACCCCTTGCCGCGCCAGGTCTCTCGCTAAATCCTCCGCCACCATACGACCATATGCCGTCGAATGCCGCGTTCCCACCATAGCGATGCTTAGTTGGTCATCGCCGGGTAACGTTCCTTTATAATACAAAACCACAGGCGCGTCATAAATATGCCGCAGCAGTTCGGGATATGCTTCATCATAAATAGAAACAAGATTCCCCTCCAGCTGCAAAAATCGCTCATAAGTCCCCTCAAAATCCAGCTCGCGCTTGGCTAAATCCAGATTGACGGCGACCTCTTTACTCAAGCCCGGTACGATAGCCCAATTGGCGCTATCCTCCCAGGCGAGAACAGGGTCCGTATAATAATCCATTATCTTCCGCAAGCGCTCGTTATGCATACCGCTAAGAGAATGAAGCGCCAATAAATGAGGAACAGACATGGCAATAACTCCTTCAAATTTTAAAAATCATACACAATTAGCTAGTTTATGCCGTTCTTTTTGGTTTGTCAATATGTTTTCCCTACAAAAAACATACTTGCTATCTTTTCCAAAATAACAAGTATGTTATGTTTTTATGATTATTTTTTACAGCCTTTCAACCCGCCAAAATTACCGCCGGCAAGAATATTGCCGTCATAAGAATAGGTCAGACGGTTTTTCTCACGGTTGCGTTTCAGCGCAAGTTCAATGAGTTTATCCAGCAGCTGACCAAAATCTTTGCCTGTTGCCTGCCATAAATAAAAGGATAACGACCCGGGAATGGTATTGATTTCATTGACAAAGACTTCTTCGCTGTCACCATTTAAGAGGAAGTCAATACGACTCACCCCGCTGCCGTCTAGAGCAATAAATGTTTTTTTCGCATAATCCTGAATCCGTTTCGTCAAATCCTCACTGATAGGTGCAGGAATCTGACGGGAAAGACTAGCCATACCCTTGCTATCCCCGGTTTTTCCAGAGCTGTCCTTCATATACTTATCAGCATAAGTAAGAATATCTTTGGCGGCAACCGGTTCTTCGCAAACGGAGGCTTCTGCGTATTCCACGTCGCCTAAGACAGAACAGTTGATTTCACGGAGATGTTCCACCATTTTTTCCACAACAATACGGCTGCTAAAGCTAACTGCCAGTTCGATAGCGTCTACCAGTTCTTCTCGGTTTGCTGCTTTACCAATACCGATGCTGGACCCTAAATTAGCAGGTTTTACAATGACAGGATAGCCCAATTCCCTTTCAATTTCGCCAATCACAGCATTCTGTTCTTCTGTCCAACGGAATCCAGTGAACCATACATAAGGCACCATAGGCAACCCGGCGTCTTTTAAAACCGCCTTCATCATGATTTTATCCATACCCACAGCAGCGCCTAATACGCCAGGACCGGCATAAGGAATATTCATCAATTCAAATACCCCTTGCATACAACCGTCTTCCCCGTGAGAACCATGGAATATCGGTAACATGATGTCGATTTGTTCTTGCAGCCATTTAGCAAACATCCCCTGTTTGGGAATATAGTATTGCCGTTCATCGCTGTTAATAGCAGGCACGATTTTTTGACAAGCAGCAAGGAGCTCCGGCAACTTACGATAAGCCTCAATATCGGTAAGCTTTTCCCCGGTATACCAAATACCGTCTTTCGAGATATAAATAGGTGTTACGCTGTATTTTTCCTGATTAAGCGCAGCCATTGCCTGCAATGCGGACACAATAGAGATTTCATGTTCTACCGATTTTCCCCCAAAGACTACCCCAACCCGTATTTTCTGCATAAAACACCCTCCTTAGGTTCATTGCTGTTTTTTTC
This sequence comes from uncultured Peptococcaceae bacterium, assembly GCA_949739465.1. GTDB lineage: Bacteria > Bacillota > Dehalobacteriia > UBA4068 > JAAVYR01 > JAAVYR01. The sequence goes on from CATIYQ010000066.1 coordinate 4,567, forward strand.
ATTATACCAAACTTCCCGCATTTTTCCCAGAAATATTCCGGGATTTGCCAATTATTCGTTATAAGTGTCAGGTAAGTCGTTTTCATAAAGCACTACATCACCGCTGTCCACAATCTCAGCCAGCTTACGTACGGCATCTTTCAAATCTATTGCCACATAATACTGCTCCTGCGACAAGTTCACTTCTACTAAGCCATCCTGCAACGGTTGCGAATGGTTTCGACCTACCAAAATGATAAAGTCACAGACTTTAGCGCATTCCTTAGCAAATTCTTTATTTAGCTCGTATTCTTTTTCCCCTAATTCTACCATGCCGGGGGTGATGATAATCTTTTTATTGCCCTCCATGAATTCCAGCACTTCCAAGGCAGACTTTGCTCCCACAGGATTAGAATTAAAGGCGTCGTCAATGGTGATGAAATTGGTGGCGTATCGTTTGATTTCCAGACGGTGCGGAATAGGCTCTACCCGCTTGATACCTTGGGTAATTTTGCTAAGGGACATTCCCAGGTAATCCCCGCAAGCCACCGCCGCCAAAATATTATAAATATTATGCCGTCCCAATAATTTGGTAGATACGGTGCACGTTTCACCTGCTTTATTATTCACTGTGAAGGTCATGCCTTGGGCGGTGAAACGAATATCCGTAGCATGATAGGTGAGGTTCTTTCCAGTAACGCCATAAAGCACATAAGGGCATTTTACCGTATCCAGCATAGAAACCACATTTTCATCATCGCCGTTTAATATTGCCAAACCGTCTTGAGGCAAATGCCCAACCAATTCAAATTTTGTTCTCTTAATGGTTTCCAAGTCACCAAAGGTTTCCAAGTGTTGCTCACCAATGGCAGTGATAATGCCAATTTGCGGGTTCACCAGCTGACACAGCTCTTCAATATCGCCGGGACGTTTTTCCCCCATTTCCCCCACAAAAATATCATTTGTCGGGCGCAACCGCTCTCTGATAACTCGGGTCAATCCCATAGGCGTATTATAGCTTTCAGGAGATACCAACACATTAAATTGCTGTTCCAGCACTTGCCCCAAAATAAATTTGCTACTGGTTTTACCAAAACTTCCTGTCAGCCCGATTCTAGTCAAGTTTGGCATATTGTTGATAATCCGCTGCGCATCTTTGAAATACCCCAGGTTAATATGGTCTTCCAAGGGTTTCATCACAGCATTACCGCAAAGTACGAAGAGGCAATATCCCACATGAAACCCAGCCAAAACCAGGATGGCAAGGGTATGGTAGTTAACCATGAAAATCAATAAACAAAAGAGAGTGAATACCGTCAATAAAAGAAAGGTCATGGCAATGAGCCGTTTCACCCTTGGCGTATAAGCCAATTTTTTCTTTTCTGCCGGACGGCGATAGATAAGACCGCAGACGCCATAAACTAGAGCAACGCTCCCCAAAGAAAGATAATCAATACCAAATTGCTGCTCCGCCCAAACACCGAAAACCGGCAACAGCAACAATACAGACTTCCACGAAATCAATTGTTTTTTATTGACCTTGAGCCAACGAAAATAGCGGTGATTCATATAAGAATTTTGTTGCAACATATGAATACCGTATATCAACTTTTTCCCGGTATAAAGTCCATAGGTCAAGAAAATAAGTATCAAAAGAAGCATTTCCATTTACTTAGCCTCTCTTTCTTTTTGTAAAAAGCTGTCTACTATCAATAAGAACTCGCCCAATTTCTCCAGATAGGAAAAGTGTCCCGTATTTTTCAGCACCACCAAGCCGCTGTCGGGAATTTCACGCTCCATCAGTTGTCCGTCAGATAGAGGCGTCGCCGTATCATTTTCACCCCAAATCAATAAAGAAGACGCTTTGATTTGAGGAAGCAATGGACGTAAATCTTCATTAACCACTTTAATAAAAGACCCGCGCATCACACCACTGGTTTCCTTATAATCGCTGGAACCATATTTATTGCGATACCAATCCAACACCTTTGGCTTTATCAAATGGAGTCCCGGCAAAGACAATACGCCTTTGAGCGCCTTAAAACGATAAACGCGGAAATAATAGCCCATGCTGCGGTGCGGCGGCACCCCCGCCGCATCCACCAAAATAATTTTTTTCGGAATCCCCTTAGCAGCCAGACGAATGGTCAGCCGCCCGCCAAAAGAATGCCCCATGAGAATGGGATTTTCAATGTTTAGCTGCTGCAAGAATTTTTCTACCAAGGCCGCGTATTCTATGGTACCCCATGGACAAGGAGGCTCCGGGCTCTCTCCAAAGCCGGGCATATCCAGAGAATAGACCATAAAGTCCCTTTCCAAATGAGCATGAACCGGCGCAAAAGAGGCAATGCTGCCGCCCCAGCCATGAAGCAACACCACAGGATACCCCTGCCCGGACACATGATAGTTTAGTTTTATGCCGTCAATATCGAGTAACATAGACTCCCCCGATTTTTCCTTTTCAGAATTTGCATTAACATAATATAATTCGCACAAAAATGTTTTATTCCTGTTTCTTTTTCTCGGAAAAACAAGAAAAATAGCAAAACTGCATGCCATTATAAAATATCATGTTCCAACTGTAATAGCAAGAATAAAACCGCTACTCGTCTATGGTCTGTTCCAGGCAGCTTTCATAAACCAATTCTCCAATGGTAACGAACTCATAGCCATCTTCCTTTAGCGTATCAATAATAATAGGCAGCGCTCCATAAGTAACAGCTTTACCCTCGTGCATCACCACAATGTTTCCCGGCTCTATATGTTCCAACACGGCTTTCGCCACCTTTTCCTTGGTATCCAATAACCAATCCTGAGGGTCTACGTTCCACAGCACCATCAAAAATCCCTGGTTCTTGGCAACTTCGATAACCTGGGCGTCAATGCTACCGTAAGGAGGGCGAAAAAGCGTCGGTGCCACCCCTGTAATCTGAGCAATGGTATCCTGTGAGTGAATCAAATCCTCCTGAATGGCATTATAATCCTCTCTCTTCAAATCAGCGTGGTCATAAGAGTGGATACCGATATCATGTCCTGCTTCCGCCACCTTCCGCACCAAATCAGGATGACGCTCGGCGTTTTTACCCAGCATAAAGAAGGAGGCTTTAATATCTTTTTCTGCCAGCAGCTGCAAATATTTCTCCGTCCATTTTTCATTGGGTCCATCGTCAAAGGTCAGAGCGATTTGTTTTTTCTCTACATTGCTGCTGCGAAAAATACGGTCCTCCCCCAAGGCTGCAAAAGACTTCTCTCCCGCCGCCACTTGTTGCACCATGCTACCGACGCGAAAAGCGTGTTTCCGTTGGGAAAGCGTATCTTTTCCCAGCAACAGTTCATTGTTGACAATGCCAATGACTTGACGAAACTCTTCACCACTAAGCCACAATTGCTCAGCCGCTTCCACCGTTACAATAGCAAGCACGCGGTCTTCATTTGTCCCGGAAACAATCGTCCCACAACTTCCCCAGTAAAACCAGCCTCCCATTATCATCAAAAAAAGAATGGCAAAACCAAATCGTTTTCTTCCATTCTTTTTTATCGAAACAATCCGAAAAAACATATTGGGTCAACCTCCCTTTGTCAGCTCCTTTCTTAATATATATCAAGCGGTAGGTTGACCTACTACTGTTTTTTCTTTTTTTACCGTTTTTTACTCTTCTTTTCTATCTAATCTACGATATTGGATTGCTTCCGCAATATGTTCCATATCAATGATTTCCGCACCGTCCAAATCTGCAATGGTTCTGGCAACTTTAAGGATACGGTCATAGCCCCTGGCGCTCAAGCCCAACACTTTAAAGGCTTCTGCTAAAATTTGTTCCGCAATGTCCGTCATCTGACAATAACGAACGATATGCTTCCGTTCCATTTCCGCATTACAAGCGATGCCATCTTCCGTGAACCGTTGTAGCTGAATATTCCGAGCCGCAACAACTCGCTGTCGGATTTCTGCCGAAGACTCACTTTCTCCCTGGTCCGCGATTTCATCATATTGCACCCGCGGCACGTCGACATGCAAATCAATTCGGTCCAACAATGGTCCGGAAATACGGTTGAAATATTTCTGTATCTGATAAGGCGTACAGCTGCACTCTTTTACCGGGTCACCAAAATGTCCGCAAGGACAGGGATTCATAGCGCCAATAAGCTGAAACCCCGCAGGAAAATCAGCCCTGCCGCTAACGCGGGATACCGTCACAATTCTATCTTCCAACGGCTGCCGCAAGGCCTCCAATACCTCCCGTTTGAACTCGGGCATTTCATCTAAGAAAAGTACGCCTCCCGTTGCCAAACTCACCTCTCCCGGAGAGGGTATCCGTCCGCCTCCAATAACGCTTGCCCCTGACGCGCTGTGATGAGGCGAGCGAAAGGGACGTTGGGTTAAAAGTCCCTGTTCCGGAGGAAGTAATCCTGCTACACTATAAATTTTAGTTACATGGAGACTTTCCGCCTGAGTAAATGGAGGTAAAATAGAAGGCATCCGCCGCGCTAACATGGTTTTCCCTGAGCCAGGAGAACCGATAAAGAGCAGATTATGACCGCCTGCCGCCGCAATTTCCATAGCGCGTTTTGCGCCTGCTTGCCCTTTCACATCCGCCATGTCCGGCAGTCCTTTTTCTGCCGCTTCTGTAAGAATTTCCTCTATATTGACGGTGACAGACTCCATCGTTTTTTCTCCGTTCAATACGGCAACAATTTCCGATAGAGAATCTACTCCGTAAACCTTCGCTTTCATGCTGCCAATAGCAGCTTCCCGACGATTCTCCATCGGCACAAAAAGCGCCGCAATGTCGTCTGACAAGCCTGCCGCCATCACCAATCCGCCGGAAACAGGACGAACCATACCTTCCAAAGAAAGCTCTCCGACAAAACAGCTCTCTGCCAATTTCTCTTCCGCTACGATTTGATTGGTTGCCGCCAAAATTCCCACCGCAATGGGTAAATCAAAAATAGCCCCTTCTTTTCTTCTGTCCGCCGGAGCTAAATTTATGGTAATACGCTTTCCGGGAAATTCTAGTCCTGCATTACGAATAGCCGTTCGCACCCGTTCCTTACTTTCTCGCACCGAAGCGTCAGGCAATCCCACAATATCAAAGGCAGGAAGTCCGGCGCTAACATCTACTTCCACGCGAACTTCATAGCTATCCATACCAAAAACAGCGCAACTTTTTACAATAGCTAGCATTTTATGATTCCTCGTTTTCTGTTCATCCATCTTTAATTGTTACTATCAATGGTTACTTCGACAAAAAGCGCTGTTTCCCTGCTGATAAAAATAGGCAGTAATCAATATCCACTCTGAGGAAACAGTTGTTATTTCCCGCCAAATCAGCTAGAATAAAAACAGTGAAACTTGTATTTTACATGGAAAAAGAAGGTGTACAAATGGCAAATATCAAGCCGCTTCGTGGTTTACGATTTAATCCGGAAAAAGTAGGAGACCTGGCAAAAGTAGTTTCCCCTCCCTATGATGTTATTAGTCGGGAAACCATGGAAAATCTCTATAAAAATCATGCCAACAGCATTATTAACTTAGAATTAGGCAGACAATCTGGTAGTCCAGATGACGAAATCTACCGTCATGCAGCAGATATTTTTCATCAATGGCTAGAAAACAACATCTTCCTTAAGGACCAAAAGCCTGCTTTTTATTATTACGTCCAGGATTTTAACGTTAATAATATGCCCCGCACACGGACAGGTTTTCTCTGTGCCATGAAAGCGGAAGGTTATCAAACAGGAAATGTCATTCCTCACGAGCAAACACTCCCCTGGCACAAATCCCAACGTCTAAAATTGCTCCAATACACTCGAGCAAATTTCAGTCCCATTTTCGGGGTTTATCATCAAGAAAGCGGACGAGCAGAACAAATCCTAGCCAACGCTGCAGCAACAAAAGGCGAACCGGATATTGACCTCATCGACTGCCTAAACGAGCGACATCGCATTTGGGTCATTGATGATGAAGTTGTCATTAACGAAATCATCAAATCCTTAGCCAATTTGCCCATTTACATTGCTGACGGGCACCATCGCTATGAAACAGCCAGCACTTTTGCCGAGGAAGCGCTACAAAAGGGAGAGACAGGCTGCGATTATCTATTGGTTTCCCTCAGCAACTGCTATAACAAAGGATTATATATTCTTCCTACCCACCGCATCATCGAAAAATGCGATGAGTTCTCACTAGAACGATTCCTATCACAGTTGGAAAAGGATTTTACCCTATCCCCTATCCAAGGTAATAGCAAAGAGGAAAATCTGAACACACTGATAACTAAAATGGAAGAAACCGGCAAAACCACCCCTGCCTTTGGCATTTACGGTGGAGAAAATCATTTCTATCTGTTGCAGTTAAAAAATCCAGACGCAATTAATCACTATGCGCCGGAGCATTCCGCAGAGTGGCGCAAACTGGATATTAGTATTTTACACGGTCTTGTCATTGAGCCATATCTTCACATTGGAGCTGAGGAACTGGCATCAGAGGGCTATGTTTCCTATGCACGCAACAACTATGAGCCGGTGGAAACAGTAGACAAAGGAGACGGTATCTTAGCTCTTTTCGTCAACACCACGCAAATCCAACAAATGATAGATGTTGCAAACTCCGGTAATAAAATGCCGCAAAAATCAACGTTCTTTTACCCCAAACTATTGTCAGGATTAGTCATTCACCAATTAGAAGATTAAATATCAAATAAAAAAAGAGATAGGATAAAATCCTATCTCTTTTTTTTGATTAAGCAAATTGTGGGTAATTAGCAGAAGTAAGCTACAACTGCACCAGCAACACCCATGGCTACCAAACCGCCAATCATGAAGCTTTGGCTGCCGCTATTCAAAGCAGCATGTAAAACGAAGAATACAACCCACATTAAAATACAGCCAATCAATTTACCTTGTAAGCCGTATTTAGCTTTTAAAGATTTCTTTTCACCCATGTTGTATATCCTCCTTTACTATGCTAAATGTAATACGTAGCAGCATACCCAACCTAATACACCAACGCAGATGCATTGGAACAAGTTGTATACACCAGTTACTTTCAAACATTCACCTTCACGACCGGTTAAACCTACAGTACCACAACCCAAAGCAGTGTTTGCTGGGGAGAAGGAGTTACTTAAGGAAGAAGCGGTTGTCTGCATTGCCAATACTACATAAGGGCTGATTTTCAAGATATCAGCAACTTGGTATTGCAAGCCAGTGAACAATACGTTGGAGGAAGTACCAGAACTGGTTACGAAACCACCAAGTAATGCGATGAATGGGGAGAAGATAGCAAAC
>CATIYQ010000067.1 GCA_949739465.1 uncultured Peptococcaceae bacterium
TGTAAATGAACGCCTGCCGTCAAATCCCCTATCTTATCATAAGAGGTATCAGGACCGCTGCGAATATTAACTAAACCACTGTCAACCGTTACCTTTTCCGGATAAAGTCCTGTGGCTGTTTGCACATAGTCTCTGCTAATCCAGCCAACTTTACCATCTGCCATAACAATTTGATACCAACCGTTTTTTTCGGCAAGAGCGGTAAAAACCTCTCCTTGGGAAACGCTTGCTACTTTAGAAAAATTGGTTCCTGCATCACTGCGCACATTGAGAACTTGAGTATTTATCGTCACTTGGGTTGCGGCAAAGGCATGTCCTCCCATAAAAAAAATACCTGTTGTCAATGCTGCAATACACAAAGTTTTGCTCACCTTATGCATATATTTATGATAAAAAACAGATTGCTTCTGTTGGAGTTTATTCTGACTATCTTGCTTCATTTTCTCAACAATCCCTCCTTAAAAACAATTATCTTTTTTTATTCTCTGCAAAAAACAACATTCCTGCCTAATAAAAAAGAAATACTCTTAAAAATTAAGAATATTTCCTTTATTCTGGCAATATTTTCTAATATTTCATTATTTTTTTCAGTTTTTTATCAGTTTTCTGTAGAAATAGGCAGAGAAACGTCTACCTGTCCGCCCAGGGAAGATACAACTTTGCCATCTACCAATATCTGTACCTCTTTTACAGAGGAAAACTGTCCTAATGTTTGAACAATAGCTGCAACCGTCACCATTTCTCCGTTTGCTTCTTTCAATTGGTTATCTATAATCTCTTTGCTAAAATCCACCACACAACAGCCGTCTTCTTTGATATTGATATCACGCAATCGGGTTCCTGCCGGCACTACCGCTTTTAACTCTTGATTTTCAGGACCATCTAGTAAAGCGTTAACCGTAGCGCGGGCAATGCCCTCTTCCTTCCCAATTACCCGTTTTTCTACCGTTAAGGCCTCTCCTTTTTCATCTGTAAAATACAAAGAAATCTCTACTGTTTCGCCTGCTGTTGCCCCTTCATTAACGGCTGTCGGTTTTCGATTCTCCAAATACAACTGATTGCCGGATGCTTGTTGTTCACCTTTTGCCGCTTGAGTTTGGTCGGCTTTCCATTGCTGCAATTTTTCTATGGGCGCGCACCCATTGCACACTAACAGAAAGCAAAGACAGCTGCTCAGCAAAAGACACCGTTTAAATTTTTTATTCTTTTTCTTAAAATCTATTTTCATTTTTTTATTTACATTCCTTTCTCCGCTGTCGCCTCTTTTCTAAATATATATGATGAGCCTGCCCTTTTAGAACAACATAAAAAGGACGCTGCTTTCAGCGTCCTTTTTATGTTTCTTGTTTCTTTTATCTTCTATAAAATTTCTTTCAACGTAGCAATAAACCGTTTGTTTTCCTCTTCTGTGCCAATGGTTATCCGCAAATAAGTGGACATACCGAAGATATCGCCCGTCCGCACAATGATACCCTTTTTCATCAGTGCTTGGAATACCTCTTGAGAATCTTTTTCCACATCGACCATGATAAAGTTGGCATAGGTGGGAATATATTTTAACCCCATTTGTTGGAACTGGTCATAAAGATATTTTTTCCCTTCATGATTGATTTTACGGCTGTGTTCCACATGAGTGATATCCTGTAAAGCTGCTGCTGCCGCTGCCTGCGCCATACTATTGACGTTAAATGGTTCGCGGGTACGGCTAATCATAGCGATGGTTTCCGCAGCCGCAATACCATATCCTACCCGCAACCCAGCAAGAGCATAAATTTTTGAGAAGGTTCGCAGTTCTATCACATTGGGATATTTAATCACATAAGTGCTGCCGGATTCATATTGACCATCATCTTCCGCATATTCGGCATAGGCAGAGTCAAACACCACCAAAATGTGTTGCGGTACTTGAGCAATAAAAGCGTTTACTTCCTGTTTGTTTACCATAGTGCCCGTTGGGTTGTTGGGATTGCAGATAATCATCACTTTGGTTTTTTCCGTAATGGCTGCTATCATCCCTTCCAGGTCAAAGCGGTGCTCCGCTGTCAGCGGCACAGAGACGATTTTCCCTCCCATCAAATGGGTAGCAAAAATATATTCCGAAAAGCTGGGAGAGCCGATAATTACCTCATCGTCAGGGTTTACATATGTTTCGGCAATGAGCTTGATTAATTCATCAGAACCATTGCCAATAATAATATTATCTGTTTGGATATTATATTTTTTGGCAATGGCTTCTTTTAAATAATAACTGCTGCCATCAGGGTAAATATGCATATGGTTTACCGCTTCTAACATAGCATTTTTTGCCGCCGCAGAAGGACCTAAAGGATTTTCATTAGATGCCAGTTTAATAACGTCTTCAATATTCAGCTCCCGCTTTACTTCGTCGATAGGTTTTCCCGGCACATAAGGTTTAATGCGCATAATGCTATCACGATTTTTTACTGTCATATTACTTCCTCCTATGCAAACCGTTTCCCAAATATCTTTTTCCCTGCCATGGTTAAAGTTTCATAACGGCATCATTATCAAATAACCGAATGCCCTTTTCCTTAAGTGCCGCCACACCTTTTTCCCCATTGTCAAGACGGAGCGCGTTTAACACCCGTCCCGGACCGCCGCTCATACCGAAGGCATAAAGATACTCTACATTGACATCAGCGTCATCTAAAATGGCAAGAACCTCCGCCAATGCACCGGGATGGTCGGCAATTTCCACCGCAATGACCTCTGTGACGCTTACCGTAAACCCTTGGTCCTGCAAGAGCAGGTAAGCGCCGTCCGGGTCATTCACCACAAAACGCAAAATGCCAAAATCCGCCGTATCGGCAATGGATAAGGCTCGTAAATCCATACCGGCATCCTTCAGACATGCCGTCACCTGAGACAGCCGTCCTTTTTTATTTTCTAAAAAAACTGAAATTTGCTTGATACCCGCCATTGCTTACACCTCAGATTTTCAATCTCTTGTTGTTTATATTTGGCATTTCTTTTCTATAAGCTTTATTGTACACCTTTTTTTCTGATTTTGACAGAAAAATTTGTCTGCAAAAACAAAAAATTTTCCAATGGTAACCATACATAAAACAAATCACCCGGGGAAGGATAAAAAACGAACCTAGGAAAGGAGGAAACAATCATGGCTGAAAAGAGAAATCGTATGAAAACCGAATTAAAAACCAACAACAGCACCAGTAACAAGACATCCAACAACACCAGTAACAATACTACAAATAAAACAACCAATAAAGCCACTAATAACACCAGCAATTGCTGCGACTAATGAAACAGGTAATATTGGCAAGGTCGTAAAGAAAGGCAAATCGGCATTTTCTTTATTCTCTTGAAATAGAAAAAAAGAATCATCATGTTATATGATGATTCTTTTTTTAGGCGGAAAACTGATTAGATGAATTTTACAGCTGTACCATAAGCAATAACTTCCGCAGCTCCCGCCATAACAGCAGAAGAAGAATAGCGGATATTGACAATGGCGTCAGCGCCCAGCCGTTCCGCTTCCTCCGTCATTCTTTTGGTAGCAAGGGCGCGAGCTTCATTCATCATATCGTTATAGGCTTTTAATTCGCCGCCTACCAATGTTTTAAAGCCTTGGGTAATATCTTTCCCAATGTGTTTGCTCTGAATGGTGCTGCCTTTTACCAAGCCCAACATTTCAAGATTTTTTCCGGTAATGTAATCAGTATTGACTAAGATCATCTTCTTCACCGCTCCTTATTTCTTTGATTCGTTCCCCTAGGATAAAAACAGCAACGCCAATGAGAGAAATGGGAATCAAACCGCCGATTAACTTCACAGCCACAGGCATGCCCGGCATGATGTAGCAACCCAACAGCCAAAAAAGAAAGTATGCCACCAAGATAACCGTAACGATAATAGGCGCAATGATTCGTTTGTCCATATTTTCTTCCTCCCTCTTCATTGCTGTTTTTCTTATTATAGCATATCTTTTTTCCTTTGTCTGAAAAAAAATCAATCTTTTGCTTTATTCTTCCATAACGCCCAAATAAGGCAAGGCACGATAATGCTCCCCGGCGTCTAACCCATACCCCACCAAAAACTTATCCGGCACAGTGAACCCAACATAATCCGGCGTAATCGCCATCTTGCGGCGGGAAGGTTTATCCAAAAGAGCACAAATACGGCAGGAGGCAGCTCCCTTGTCTAAAAGATGTTGTCTTAAGTGATACAAGGTAAACCCCGTGTCCACCATATCTTCTACCAAAAGAATGTGTCTACCCCCTATGTCTGCGGTCAAATCTTTCTGAAAAGTCAAAACACCGCTGCTCTCTGTTGCCAGACCGTAAGAAGACACTTGGATAAAATCAATTTGCGGGTCAAAGGTAAGACGCCGCAATAAATCAGTAAAAAATACCACTGCGCCTTTGAGGACGCAGACCAACAGCACATCTCTCCCTGTATAGTCGCGGTTGATTACTGCTGCTAACGCGTCCACTTTTTGCCGAATTTCTTCGGCAGAATAACATATCCGAACTGTTTTCATAAGGAAACTCCTTTTACCATACTATCTTTTCTACTATCTTTTACTATCTTACCGCAAAAATCATCTTTTGCCTATCTCTCCATAAAAAACAACGCATAAAAAAAGAAATAAGCTCGTAAATATGAGATATGAAAAAAGAGGAAACCAATCAAAAAGGAGTTTACATTATGAAATTACCAACGATTTCTCTACCATCCTTCTCTCATCTTCCCTTTCTTAGCAAGAAGCAAACATATACCGGAAAAAACGAACCACCCAAAGCAAAACGCCGTCAGAAACTGTTGTTTTATCTTTTTATCGGACTCTTGCTCTTCGCCGGCGCAATCGCCGCCTTTTTCCTGCGAGATTATTTTGCCGCTATTCACATCTCTCCGGAAACAAGAGTAAACCAAGGTATCGCCAACAGCGTCAATGCTGAAAGTTACCGTTTCACCCTGACTTCAAAACTTACCGTCAATCATCAAGAACGATTATTCAGCGTGATTCAGGGAGAAAAAGGCAAAGACAACACCTACCATATTCAAGGGACTATTTTAGGCACTGATGTGAATATCTATCAAATCGGCGACACCACCTACCGCCAGGACCCCCTTGATAAAAAATGGACTGTCATCGAAAAAACCGACATGGCAAAAGAATCTCTGCTACTATCTGAATTAAATCCCATTTCCAATTTTTATTTTAATGAAATCGGACCCATTACCCCATTGGAAAAAGATAAAACCAATCGAGCAGAGAAAAAGCTGGGCATGAAATACGCCATTACACCGGAGCTTGCCAATCATTGGTTAGAAGCCTATTTCACCGATATGTCCTATGAAATCTGGGTAAGCAAGAAAGAACCTTATTATTTGGAAAAAGCAATTATCACCGCCGCCAGCAAATCCAATAAAGAAAACCGATTAACCATGGAAATGGAGTTTTCCGACTTTAACGCGCCCATCATCATCACCCAACCGGTGCTGAAATAAACAATCACATAAAAAACCGTTGGAGAAAATCCAACGGTTTTTGCTTTATTTTAAGTTGTTGTACCAGTCGTCGTCTACTGCTTCCAGCCATTCATTGGCAGTATCTTCCCCGGGACATTCCACTGCCAGGTGAGAGAACCAGCTATCCCCTTTCGCCCCATGCCAGTGCTTCACATTGGCAGGAATGGTTACAACATCGCCTGGTTTCAGGCTCTGAGCAGAACGCCCTTCCTCCTGATACCAGCCTTCTCCTTCCACACAAAGAAGCAGCTGTCCGCCGCCTTTTACCGCATGATGAATATGCCAGTGATTACGACATCCCGGTTCAAATGTTACATTCGCGATAAATACCGTTTCTTTTGGATTGGTCAGCGGCTTCAAATAGCTGTTGCCGATAAAATACTTGGCAAAAGCAGTATTTGGTTCGCCCATGCCGAAGATACCGCCATGAGTAGTCTCACCATCTCCATCTGCTTCATAGACTTCTTTCGCCATGCGAAACGCCGCCCAAGCATTAGGCCAGCCGGCATAAAATGCCAAGTGGGTCAGAATCTCTGCCATTTCTTCTTTGGTTACCCCATTGGCTTTTGCCGCCTGTAAATGATATTGAAAAGAGCTGTCAATAAGCCCTTTGCTGACCAAAGCCGTTACAGTCAAGACAGACCGCATTTTTAAAGATAGCTTCTCTTCTCTCGCCCACACTTCACCAAAAAGCACATCATCGTTGAGCTGGGCAAACTTCGGCGCAAATTCCCCTAAGCTATCTCTGCCTGCCGTTTGCTTTACCATAGAACCTCACTCCTTTGATTTCATACCCTTGTTTATTCGCCAAAGCGGTTTTGGCTCAGCCAAGAAGTAATTTGGCTTTCTGTCGTTGCCCCTGTGCCGCGGAAACCTTCCGTCACAGTGCTGTTCGGCGCCAATTCCCGGATTTTCCCTAAGCTGCCGCTAATGCCGGAAGAACCACTGGTGCAGAAGGGCATAATGGTTTTGCCGGACAAATCAGTATTTGCTAAAAATGTTCTTACTACCGGCGGACATTGTCCCCACCAAATGGGATAGCCCAGGATTACCGTGTCATATTGAGAAAAATCTACATTAAGCGGTTGGATAGCAGGCCGTTCATCGCCGTTGATTTCACGGTTTGCTCGGCTATTATCATTGTTATAATTTAAATCTTCGCTGGTATAGGCAGTTTCGGGTAAGATTGCAAAACTGTCAGCTCCGGCAGCAGCAGCCACCTTCGCCGCTAAAGTTTCTGTATTCCCAGTGGCGGAAAAATAAATCACTACTGCTTGAGAGCCGTTATTTTCATTCGGTTGGTTTGGCACGACACTCGCCCCTTCCCCTTGTTTGATAATAATACGCTGACTGGATTCCTGCCAATCTACAGTAAAATGAAAGCTTTCCGCAATGAAACGGATTGGCAGCATGGTACGGTCGTTCATCACAGCAGGCGCCACATCTAAAGTACGAGCTGCACCGTTGACATAGGCAGTCCGACTTCCTACTATCAGACGAATTTCCTCATTACCACTGGTGAAGGTAGCCGTCCCGCTGGACTCATCCCAGCCAACTTCCCCGCCCATTTCTTCTACAATGGCGCGGGCAGGTAATAAGGTCCTGCCGTCTACCACCACAGGCATTGTCGTTCTACCCGGGTCGATTTCCTTTTCTATCCCATTTACTGTCATATGAGCGCTGCTCATTTGCAATTGAATCAGCATACCCGTTTCGGTGTTATTTGCTCCTGCCGCGCAAGCCGTAAAGACAGAAAAGCAGAATAACAGAGTCAGCATTAAACATAAAATCTTTTTCATTTCCATAACCTCCTTCTGAAAGACCTATCTTTGCAATAAAAAATAGGCGTCCCTTTTCGGTTCACCTATATGATAACGCTAAATTTTAAAAATAACCAATACCTATTTCACATAACTTTCATAGCTATCAAGCATAGAAAAACAATCATAAATTATTCTTCAATTTTCACAATATCGATAGCTGCTTTTAGTAAAAAATTGATTACCTCATTACGGGAACGGTTGGTCTCTAGAGAGATTTCCTCCAGTTTTTTCAGGATTTCATCCGGCATCCGCACTGTCACCACTTTATGACCATCATCCCCCCGCCTGGGATTTTTCTTGGTAATCCTTATCTCTTTCGCCACAAATCTCCCTCCCCACTCTAAAACCAGTTTATCTTGACAAAAAATATTTTAATATACTATAATTTTATAGTGTAATAATGATTATAAATTTATACTCAAGGCAGGGGGTCGTTTTTATGACAAAATCATCTTCTCCACCGCAACATCCCCATAAAGAGGACTTCTGGAAGGTTCTTTTATTATTCGTTTGTATCTGCATTGTTTCTGCACTGCTGGCAAACTGCACCACCCGGCGGCAGCTCCCCGCTATGGGCAGTTACCGCGTTTCCGCCGTCGTAATCACTAGTGTTGCTATATAACAAAAAAACGACGCCGAGCATACGCTCAGCGTCGTTTGATTTTTATTTTGCTATAAAGCAGTAATTACATCATACCGCCCATGCCTGGGTTTGCCATTGGCATAGCAGGTTCATCTTTAGGAATATCCGCTACCACAGTTTCAGTGGTTAGCAGCATTGCCGCAACAGATGCGGCGTGTTGCAATGCGGAACGCGTAACTTTAGTTGGGTCTACAATACCGGCTGCTACCATATCTTCAAAAGTGCCGTTAGCAGCGTTATAGCCAACGCCTTTTTTCTGCGCCCGTACCTTTTCTACAATAACAGCGCCTTCCGCACCGGAGTTAGCGGCAATTTGTTTTACCGGTTCTTCCAAGGCTTTTTTGATGATGTTGATACCAGTCATTTCATCGCCTTCGGCTTTGAGTTTTTCCACTGCGTCTAATGCTTCCAAGAGCGCCAAGCCGCCGCCAGGTACGATACCTTCTTCTACAGCAGCGCGAGTAGCAGCAAGGGCGTCTTCAATGCGCAATTTCTTTTCTTTCAGTTCGGTTTCGGTAGCAGCGCCTACTTTGATAACACCAACACCACCGCCTAATTTTGCTAACCGTTCTTGTAATTTTTCCTTGTCAAATTCGGAAGTGGTTTCTTCTGCTTGACGACGGATTTGTTGTACGCGAGCTTTGATTTCATCAGGGTTGCCCGCACCGTCAATAATAGTGGTATTTTCTTTGCCCACTTTTACCTGACGTGCCCGACCCAACATGGTAAGGTCTGCACCATCTAACTTGAGACCTACTTCTTCAGAAATCAATGTACCACCGGTGAGGATAGAAATATCTTGGAGCATGGCTTTTCTTCTGTCGCCAAAGCCGGGTGCTTTTACCGCAACACAGGTAAAAGTACCGCGAAGTCTGTTCACTACCAAGGTAGCCAAGGCTTCCCCTTCGACATCTTCGGCAATGATGAGTAATGGTTTACCGGATTGTACTACTTTTTCCAGCACTGGTAATACGTCTGCAATAGCGCCGATTTTTTTATCGGTAATTAAGATGTATGGGTCGTTAAGGACTGCTTCCATTTTGTCCGTATCGGTTACCATATAAGGAGAGAGATAACCGCGGTCAAACTGCATCCCTTCTACCACTTCTTGGGTCGTTTCAAAGCCTTGGCTTTCTTCTACGGTGATTACGCCGTCGTTGCCTACTTTCTCCATAGCGTCGGCAATGAGCTGACCAATACCAGTATCATTAGCGGAGATAGACGCTACTTGGGCAATCGCTTCTTTGCTTTCTACTTTGCGGGAGTTCTTCTTCAAATCTTCTACCGCAGCAGCCACTGCCTTTTCGATACCTTTTTTTACTATCATTGGATTTGCTCCGGCAGCTACATTTTTCAAGCCTTCTCTGATGATAGCTTGAGCAAGCAAGGTAGCCGTTGTAGTACCGTCCCCTGCGACATCATTGGTTTTAGTAGCAACTTCTTTTACCAGTTGCGCGCCCATGTTTTCAATAGGGTCTTCCAGTTCGATTTCTTTAGCAATGGTTACACCGTCATTGGTAATGAGGGGAGAACCGTATTTCCGTTCCAATACAACATTTCTACCCTTTGGTCCCATGGTTACTTTTACAGCGTCGGCTAATGCGTTTACCCCGCGTTCTAAGCCATAACGCGCGTCTTCACGAAAAACAATTTGTTTTGCCATAATCTATCATTTCCTCCTCTAATTAATCTTTCTGATTGGTTCTTCTTAACCAAGAATTGCCAAGATGTCCCGTTCTCCGTTTAAGATTAAATATTCTACACCATCTTTTTTCACTTCTGTGCCAGAATATTTGGAATAAATTACCTTATCTCCTACTTTTACTTCCAAGGCAACGCGATTGCCGTTTTCCAAAAGACGACCGGGACCTACTGCGACCACTTCCCCTTCTTGAGGTTTTTCTTTGGCAGTATCAGGCAATACAATGCCACTGGCTGTGGTTTCTTCTTTTTCTAACATTTTTATGATGACTCTTTCACCCAATGGTTTCATGTTCATATCATAACCCTCCTTTTTTCAATTAGCACTCACTAGACCAGAGTGCTAACATCTATTACATATCATATAAGTAAGAGAGAATTATAGCAAGCCCACAATACAGGAAAATCATGGTAATTTTACTGTTTTTTAAGTATTTTTAACGATTTGCACAAAAAATAATCTATTTTTCTCTTGTTTTTTTCATTTTTCTGTGAAACATATTTTTTGCTTAAAATTCTTTCACCAAAGAAGCACCAATAACAAGGCTTGACCATATATTATCATTATAGTCATAGATACCTGACCAGCAATTTATAAATATTTGTTGCTTTTCCCGGGGAAAACCATTACAATATAAACAATACCCAAGAAAAACACTATGTTTTGTAGGTTTGGCAAAACAACCTGATAAAGGAGGATTTTCATGTCGTTACTTTCTGATGCCAGAAATATAGCCCAACGAGACCCGGCCGCAAAAAGCACCTTAGAAGTGTTCTTGCTTTATGCAGGCTTTCATGCCCTTATGGGTTATCGCTTTGCCCATTGGTTCTACCAACATAAACTCTTTTTCCTCGCAAGAATGTTCTCACAATGGACCAGATTTTTCACCGGCGTGGAAATCCACCCCGGCGCCCCCATTGGTCATGGATTGTTTATTGACCACGGTATGGGCATCGTCATCGGAGAGACTGCTGTCATCGGAGATAACTGCACCATTTACCACGGCGTTACCTTAGGCGGCACCGGGAAGGATAAAGGCGCCAAACGTCACCCCACCATTGGCAATAATGTGCTCATCGGTTGCGGCGCAAAGATTTTAGGGCCATTCACCGTAGGGGATAACGTCCGCATCGGCGCAAACTCTGTAGTACTGCAAGAAATCCCGCCCAATACCACCGTGGTAGGTATTCCGGGGAAACCTGTAAAACAAGAGGGCAAAGGCATTTCTTCTATTGAATTAGACCAAGTAAACCTTCCCGACCCTATCCAACAGGAAATCTCCCAGTTGGTGAAAGGCATCGAAGGTTTAACCGAAAAGCTGGAAAAGCAGGAAGAAGAATGCGGCAAGTGTCCTAACAAACTATGTAAAGAAGAAACAAAAGAGAACTAAAAAACCGGCTATACGCCGGTTTTTTTATATAAACTTTTGATATTTTATTTTATGGCTAATCTCTGTCTTGGTCGATTGCTACCTTATCAGGAATCACCACTGTAAATACAGTACCTTCTCCCTCTTTACTTTCCACGGTTAACCGCCCGTCATGTTCCGCAATGATTTGGTTACAGATAGGCAGCCCCAGACCTGTACCATGCTCTTTGGTTGTGTAAAATGTGTTATAAATTTCACTGAGCACATCTTTAGGAATACCGCATCCGTTATCACTGACGCGAAGATAAATTTCCTTCGATTTAGGATAATACCCTGTCTCGATGACAATTTCACCATTGGAGACATCTTTCGTTGCGTCAATAGCGTTAGTAATCAGATTGATTAAAACCTGTTTGATTTTATATTCATCTAAGAACATATTAGGTACATTCTTCGCAAATTTCTTTGTCAAACGAATTCCGTTTAGATTTGCCATGCTGACCATTAAGATAATAACTTCATCACAAATATCATTCATGTTTTTCATGGCTTTATCCGGTTTTTGCGGACGAGAGAATTTCAAAAATTCCGTTAAGATATTATTAATATGTTTCAATTCTCCAGAGATTAAATCGCTATAATGATTAATTTTACTATCATCTTTATATTTGGTACGCAACAAATCCATCAGCCCACCTACGGTCTGTAACGGATTTCGCACTTCATGGGCAACGCCTGCCGCCAACTGTCCAACCTTTGTCAAGGCTTCGTTTTTCGCCATTTCCTCTGCCAAAAGTCTTGCACTGTTGTTTTCCCGACAGTATAGCGCAATACAATCTACCTCGCCTCTGCTGTTATAAAGGGGGTGAATTTTTAAATCCACAAAAACAGGCGTACCTCGTACAATAATCTCAATACCTGCATATTTTTTCCCCACTTTTGTTTCAGCAACTTCCTGGATGGTTTCACCGGTAAAAATATGCCGCCCGTTAAACAACTCCGGCGTCAGAATTTTGTCAATATGAGAACCGACAAAATCTTTTCCGTTTTGGCAGATAATCTTTAAGAACTGTACGTTAACAAATCTGATTTTTCCCGTCAAATCTACCAACATCAATCCTTCAGACATCCCATTATAAATCCCGGAAAACAAACGGACTTGATTTTCCATCTCCAGCGCCAGTTTTTTAGCGGCGCTTTTCCAGATAAATAATTCGTCGCTTTCTTTTACGGTTGGATTATTTTTATTTATTTCTACGTTTTTCACTATCATAATTTCCTATCCTTTTTCTATTTTGAATAAGATTATTTCCGCTTATAAACAAAATATCCTTTTGTAAAATTCAATAAAATTACGACAAATACCAGCGTTATTCGCTCATTTACGACATAATTCTGTCGAACACCGTCGAATAAAAGAATAAGTATCGTTAAATACTGGTGGAATAAAACCCACTTTCTGTAATTAAACCATCCAAAAATTGGTCATGGGTTTCATAGGGGATTTCATCAAAAACTTGCAAATCAAAGGTAATGCCTATTTTCACTGCGTTTTTATTTAAGCGGTGAAAGAATCGATCATAATATCCTCCACCATAGCCCAAGCGGTGTCCTTGTCTGTCAAATGCAAGCCCTGGGATAAGCAGCAAGTCTAAATCCTCTGGGTCAATATACCGAGCAAAAACAGGCTCTTCCACTTTTTGTTTGGTAATGGTGGTAATCGATTTCTTTTTATAGAGCGCCGCCTGCATCACACCAGGGTCTTGTCCCTCACAAACGGGCACATAGAGTTCCTTCCCCGCTTCCCAAGCAGGACCAAATAAATGCTTAATATTTACTTCGCCCTTCAGAGGCAGATAAACCATAATGCGTTCCGCTTCTTTATATTGGGGCATTTCCATAATAATATTAGCAATTATCTTCGATTTTTCGATGAACTCTTCATCGGTCAAATTGAGACGGGATTCTCTCATCTCACTTCTTAAGGTGCTTTTTTCTTCCATATCATGCAACTCCATTCTTTTCTGTAATGAACTGTAACGAACTAAAATGAACTTACATAACAAATCAATCAAGCGATTGCGTTTTTATTATAGCAAGTTCTTTTTTAATTTAAATCCTTTAGACAAAATTTGTCATATTTCTGCATACAAAAAACATGTTTGTATGTTTTTTTATATTTCTTTTTCGATACAAGATTCGCCGAAGAAATCCTCCAGCTTATGGCAGTGACTATATTATAAACAAATTTTCCCGAAAATAAAATCATTTTTATTTATCTTTTTTTGTCGAAAAAAATAAAATTGTGTCAACCAGGGAAAAGAGTATTTCGACAAAATCTTGTTTTTTTCGTTAAATCATTTTGTGGAATAAAAAACCTTATTTTATAGTTATTCACAGAGTTTTCCACAATATCCACAAAAATCTTGTATTTTCAAATACATTTGTGAGAAATTTTTTGTTTTTACGATACAATCAACAAATAAATAAAACAATTAGACAAGATTCCTTAGGCAAAAATCGCAAGACTTGCCGAAGCATTGAGAGAGAAATCTTCAAATTCCCTTCTTTCATACTTACCGAAAGCAGCAGCCCCAATCATAGCAGCATTATCCGTACAGAAAACAAGAGACGGTGAGATAATCCGAATGCCATGTTCATTGGATTCCAGCCGTTCTCTAAGCTTCCCATTGGCAGCAACCCCACCGGCAAGCACAATGGTACCGGTTTTTTCCGCGACAGCGCCCCTAATTGCTTTTTCCGCCAAAACGTCTACAATTGCCTCTTGTACAGACGCCGCAATGTCGGGGACAGAAATGGACTCGTTTTTCATGCGGCATTGATTTAAGAAGTTGAGCACAGAGGACTTTAACCCACTAAAGCTAAAATCATAACTGTCACTTTCTAACCATGCCCGAGGAAAATCGTATTTATGCGAGTCTCCCCCAAGAGCCGCCTTTTGGATAGCAGGTCCGCCCGGATAGGGCAGCCCCAAAGCCCGAGCAATTTTATCAAATGCCTCTCCCGCCGCATCGTCTCGGCTTTGTCCCAAAGGACGATATTTACCAAAATCCTCTACCCAGATTAAACCGCTATGACTGCCTGACACCACCAATGCCAAAAAGGGAAAGGTCAAATCAGGGTGTTCTAAAAAATTCGCCATAATATGCCCTTCCAAATGATGCACGCCAATAAGCGGTTTGTCCAAAGCCATTGCCAATGCTTTGCCATATGACACGCCGACCAGAAGAGAACCGACCAGCCCCGGACCTTTGGTGACAGCAATAGCGTCAATATCGGAGAAAGTGCAACCACTTACCTTTATTGCCTGGTCTACCACAGCCACAACAGCCTCTAAATGCTCCCGAGAAGCAATTTCCGGCACCACGCCCCCATAAATTTGGTGAGTTGGAATTTGAGAAGCAATAATATTAGACAACACCTTTCTGCCGTTTTCTATGACAGCAGCAGCCGTTTCGTCACAACTACTCTCTATGGCTAATATTTTCACCAATATACTCACCTGCCTTTTTCAGCTCACACCAATAGATGCAAGCATCTTCATTATTATCTGCATAATACTTGGGACGAATCCCCACGCACCGGAAACCTAACCGTTCATATAACTTTTGCGCCGACAGATTACTTTTCCGCACTTCCAGCGTAACGCGAGCAATATCGTGTTTGACGCAGAAACAAAAAATATCCCGCAGCAAAAGCTCCCCTACCCGTTTACCACGAAAATTCGGGTGAACCGCCACGTTGCTGATATGCCCTTCGTCCATAATCTGCCATACGCCGGCATAACCAATAAGCTGCCCCCCATAGAGACAACCACTGTAATACGCCGAAGGATTTTCATTTAAATCATTTAAATAAGAAGCCTTGCTCCAAGGCATGGTAAAAGAGAGATTTTCTATTTCTATCATCTCATCAATATAATCATCTGTCAGATGGATTAAGGAAATTTCTTCCAACTGCAATTCTTTCGCCTTCATTATCTACTACTTCCCTTGCGTTTTTAATTTTTCCTGCATTTTCAGCTCCGCCTCCGATGCCCGCAGATAAAAAGGTTGAATCGTAAAAGCGGTGGAAACATCTCCTTGCTCCAACTTTTGTAGAGCAATTTCCCCTAACGACGCCGCCATAAATACCTGTCGAGAAGAATTAGGAAAGTAGGCTTTCTCCCCCAACGTCTCGGCAAAGAACGCCCGATAACTGGGGACAGCGTCCCCCACAAATTCAATCACGTCGTCAACGGCTTGCAGGTTCTCTGCCAATTGCACGGGAGATAAGGCTTGATAGTCCCAAATCCGCTTTCCCTTTTCATAAAGGGCACAATAAAATTCATTACGACGTGCGTCCAAGATAGGGCAAACATACTTACAATCTCCATTGCCTGCCAATGCATCCAAGGTATTAATGCCAACAATGGGCTTGTCCAGCCCATAGCCCCAAGCCTTGGCAGTCGCAAGTCCGATACGCACTCCCGTAAAGGACCCCGGTCCTATGGTTACGGCAAAACCATCCATATCCGCAAGAGTCATATCGCAAAGAGAAAGAAGCTGTTCCACAGCGGGCAAGAATTTTTGCGAATGGGTTTTACCGATATTTAGGCCGATTTCCCCTATAATGCCGTCACTGGCTACAATAGCAGCGGAAGCCGCTTTGGTCGCCGTATCAATGGCTAATATTCTCATCTGAGAACACCTCCTCCAGCCAAGTTGGCTGCTGCATAAATTTGCTTTCATCATAGGAAACGGTGATTTTCCGTTCCCGCTCCGACAGATATTGGATATGAATGGCAATATGGTCGGCGGGCAGAAGTTCCCCCAGACGTTCCGCCCATTCGATGACGATAACGCCGCTGCTATTAAAATAATCCTCCAGCCCCAGCTGAGAAAATTCCCGTTCTGTTTCCAAACGATACATATCCATATGATACAGGGGAAGCCGCCCCCCTTCATATTCTTGAATCAAGGTAAAAGTAGGGCTAACGACCTGCTCGGTAATACCCAGACCTTTGGCAATACCTTGAGACAAAGCGGTCTTCCCCGCCCCCAAATCACCGCATAACGCTAAAATAGAACCGGGAACGATATATTTCCCGATTTTTTCCCCTAGTTGAAATGTTTCTTCTACACAGTGGGATACCAATTCCATGATAAAAAACCTCACAAACAGATTTTTCCATATATGCTATGATAACACAAATACTTCTATATTCAAAGGAAATCTCTATTTAAAATAAGAAAATATACGGGATTTTTTTAACATTACGTTCTTTGCCAACTCCGTATATCTTCTTTTTTATGTATGACGTTATTTTTTATCCGCCGCTTTGACCAGGCTTTCGAATAATCCATAGGACATATCTTGTTGCTGCCAAGCGCATTCCGGATGCCATTGCACGCCGATGGCGAAGGGATGATTCTTCCCCACGATTGCTTCAACCACCCCGCCGGGCGCGGTAGCTGCCACTTCAAATTCATCCGCCACTTTATCAATCGCCTGATGATGAAAGCTATTGACCCAACGCCGCTCCCCGCCGATAATCTCAGCAAGCATAGGGTTGGTTACGTTAATGCTGTGACTGTTATACCACTTCGGCGCTTTTTGCATATGCTCCATGGTATTTTCCCGCTGCCGATGAATATCCTGGTAAATCGTTCCACCCAGACAAATATTCATCACCTGCATACCACGGCAAATGCCCAGCATTGGTTTTTTCTCCTGCCAGCATTTCTGCGCCAGCCAGATTTCCCAGCTATCCCGCGCCGGGTCAATTTTACCGATGCCTACTTGGGGCAATTGCCCAAAGAAATGAGGGTCCACGTCGTTGCCCCCGGTAAAAATCACCGCGTCCACCAGATGAAACATTTTTTCTCTGATAGCGTCGTTTGCCATAGGCGGTAAGATGAGCGGCACACCGCCGATATCCGCTACCACCTCTTGATAATAATATCTCAACCAGCAGGTCTCTGCTTCATAGTCTAACCCGCACGTTAGTCCGATAATAGGCTCACTCATGCCCCGCGTCCTCCCCCACACTTTCAAATCTCTGTCTTTATAGATTTTACTATAAGTTATGCAAAATGGATAGTCCTTTTTTAGGGTATCCATCAAGATTATATGAAGGTGTCAGGATTCCTATGTCAACTTTATCCGTACCTTAGGAAGTAAGAGCGGGAGACGTCTGAGGAATGACGGTATTTTGCAATCTCTCCCCGCCCAAGCCCACACTGATTGCCATTGCCCGGTCTATTTTCGCCATGGTAGATTGCTCCACCGTAGCAATTTTCTGGATTAAGCGGCTTTTATCAATGGTGCGTAATTGCTCCGCCAGAACTACAGAATTTTTATTTAACCCCGATTCCATACAAGGAATTTCTACATGGGTTGGTAATTTCGCTTTGTTCATGCGAGAGGTAATAGCAAGGACAATAGTGGTAGGACTGTATTGATTCCCCACGTCATTTTGAACCACAATCACCGGACGAGTGCCTCCTTGTTCCGAGCCTTGCACCGGATTTAATGCTGCAAAAAAAATATCCCCTCTTCTTACTAACACCGTCTATCACTCCACATCTATGTTTTGCAATTTGCTTTGCTCTCAGCAATCTGCTTCTATGTAGAGTTTGTCCCAAAGGCAGGCGGTTTTATACCTGCTGCGAAAAATATTTTTATTACTTTTATGGTGTTGATAACATAACTATAGCTTTTGCCAGATATTCCGCCACATCAGAAGGTAGCATAGACCATTGTCCCAAGTCCCGCGCAGCTAAATCCGCCGCATAGCCATGGAGATAAACGCCTAATGCCGCCGCTACCGTCGGCGTAATTTTTTGCGCCAAAAGCCCGCCAATAATACCGGCAAGCAAATCACCGCTGCCACCGGTGGCAAGACCAGGATTGCCGGTAGGATTGATAAAGACCCGACCTTTAGCGTCTGCGATAATGGTTCTCGCCCCTTTTAATACAACGACCACGCCATATTCTTTGGCAAAATCCTCTGCCACCTGCAAACGATGTTCCTGGACATAAGCAGGGGTTGCACCGATAAGATATGCCATTTCTCCTACATGAGGCGTAAGAATCACTGTTTGTTCCAGCCCTTTTAAAAGCGGCAAGTGATTTTTTAAGGCGTATAAACCGTCTGCATCTACCACCGCCGGACTTTTGACAGCAGCAAGCAACTGGAAGACAATTTGCTCGCTATCCTCTGTCCGTCCCAATCCCGGACCGATAACCAACGTTTTATTTTCCAACCGCAAAAGCAAGTCCTCAATGCCGCCAACAGCAATGGTTCCTCCGGGGCTACAATTCATCCGCATAGTCATAGCTTCCGGCAACACCGCCGCAAATACGTCCGCCAACTGTTTTGGCACGGCAGCTGTGAGTAATCCCGCTCCCGCTTTTAACACGCCCTTGGCAGCAAGAACCGCCGAGCCGTTTAGTCCCTTGCTTGCCCCGACTAAAAGCACATGACCGAAGTCTCCTTTATGACAAGTAAGAGACCGTTTAGGCAGCCAGGTGCGAGCAAATTCATCGTCTAATACTTCCCGCATAATCCCTGCGCTTTCCCAAAGGGACGCAGGCATAGAAATGTCACCGATAATCAATTCCCCCACATAGGTTGTGGCGGGCTCTAAGTATAATCCCACTTTTGGCAACGCCATGGTTACCGTTTTGGTACTATGGACGCAAACATCCTCAATAGCTCCCGTGTCTGCTGTAATGCCGGAAGGCACGTCAATAGCAATAACAGGACGGTTGCTTTCATTGATGAGACGTATCATTTCCTTACAAATAGGATTCATGACGTCCTGATAGCCTGTACCAAAAATACCGTCTATGACCAATGCACTATTGATGAGTCCGACGCGCGCTACATTTAAGTCCCGTTCTCCCAACACCATTTGATAACGTAGTCCCATTTTCCGTAAGATTTGCCAATTGGTTAGCGCGTCCCCCTGTATATCGTCAGGATGACAAAGAAGAAACATCCGCACATCATACCCGTGATTGATTAAATGGCGCGCCGCTACATATGCGTCACCGCCGTTATTGCCCTTGCCTGCAAAGACAGCCACACGATTGTTACTCTTTTCCCCGTTCTCTATGGGCAACATATGATACACTTCTTTTGCCACGGCAATACCAGCATTTTCCATGAGCAGCATTCCCGGCATATTATATTCTTCTACCGCTCTTTGATCTAAAGAACGCATTTGTTCCACTGAAACTACTTTTCCCATCATATCCCTCCGTTCTTCCTATGGTTTGTCTATCAACTTCTCCGCCACAGCAAAAGCTATCGCTTGATTTTTATCATGGCTAAGAGAAAGATGTATCCGCTTAACGCCCAGCTCTTTTGCAGCCGCCAATATTTCCTCTTTTAAAATAACTGAAGGTCTGTCGTTGGTCTGTTCCACTTCTATCTGCCGCCACTTTTCTACCCACATGGTAATGCCTAAGGCTTTGCTGACCGCTTCTTTGGCAGCAAAACGAGCCGCAAGGGATGCAACATAATCCGGCTTTTGTGCGCAATTAGCGATTTCCTGTTCTGTAAAAATTTGTCCTAAAAAACGCGGGCTTCGAGTAATCGCTTTTTTCACCCGGTCTATCTCAATGATGTCTACACCAATGCCGAAAATCATATGCGCTCTCCTCTTACCTTATTTTTTCTTTTTCGCCACTGCCCAGCCTTTTTTCTTTTTAACGCGATTATTTACGGTTTTACTTGGCGCTGTAACATTTTGTTTTTCTCTTTTTTCTTTGATTTTATCATGCTTTCCCGAAACCCCGCTGAAATTATTTTTTTGTTTACTGCTTTTTCTCCGTCCTTTTTCCTCAGGCAAAACCTTTTTCATAGGATTATAATTACGATTCACCCCCAGAAATTCATCTTCTTTCCCTTCCGGCGGCACGAGCGCCTTCCGGTCTAAGCCGATTAAATCTTCCCGTTTGGCAAGTCGCAAGGCCTCCCGAATCAGTGACCAGTTTTCTTTGTTCCAATATTGCAAGAGCGCCCGCTGCATGGCTTTTTCTTTATTGCTGCGCGGCACGAAAATCGGCTCCATGGTTCTGGGGTCATAGCCGGAGTAAAACATTGCCGTGCTGCAACTCCCCGGCGTGGGCATAAACTCCTGCACCTGCTCGGGGCGGTGTCCCAAGTTGCGGATGTATTCTGCAAGCGCAATGCTATCCGCTAAAGTACAGCCGGGGTGTGCTGCCATAAAATAAGGAATCAAATATTGCTCCTTATGGATTTGCTGATTAATTTTCCGATATTTTGCCACAAACTCGTTATAGACACGGTTTTTCGGTTTGCCCATAGCAGCGAGAGCGTTATCCGCCACATGTTCCGGCGCTACTTTTAGCTGTCCGCTCACATGGAAACGACAAAGATTAGGCAAAAACTCATTGGATTTATCCTGAAGACAATAGTCAAAGCGAAGTCCCGAGCGGACAAATACTTTTTTCACCTCGGGCAGTTTCCTTATTGCCGTCAAGAGCTTGGTATAGCCACTGTGGTCATAAGGCAAAGACTTACAGGGTCTGGGATAAAGACATTGCTTGTCACGGCAAGGACCGAATTTCTCACATTTTTTACACACTTGGTTACGAAAATTCGCTGTCGGTCCACCTACATCATGGATATATCCTTTAAAATCAGGGTGTTTGGTTAAAAGCGCCGCCTCCCGCAAAATTGATTGGTCACTGCGGCTCTGAATCAGTCTCCCCTGATGAAAATTTAAAGCGCAAAAACTGCACCCACCAAAGCAACCACGGTGAGAAACAATGGAAAAGGCAACTTCTTTGAAAGCAGGAATACCACCTGCCGCATCATAACAAGGGTGCCATTTCCGCTCATAAGGCAACTCATAGATGATATCCATTTCCTCCGTGGTCAGCGGTCTTGCCGGCGGATTCTGCACCATGACTCTTTCATCTTCTTTCTCCAGAGCCTGGACAAGAGGTCTGCCGTCATAGAAGTTTTGTTCTCTGTCTTCGATTTGGAAGGCAAGAGCAAACTTCTTTTTCTCTTTGGCAATCTCGGCAAAAGACGGCAGGAATATGGCGTTCTGCGGCACGTCTTCCCGTTTCGCAAGATAGCACATCCCCGCTACCGCCCGACAATCTGCCACGTCTCCCCCTGCCGCAAGAATAGCGCAGACTTCTTTTAGGGCGATTTCCGACATACCAAAACTGAGCAAATCTGCCTCCGCCGCAAAAAGCATAGGCGGAAAGAGCTTGTCCTCCCAGTAATCATAGTGGACAAACCGCCTGAGACTAGCCTCAATGCCCCCTAAAATAATAGGCTTATCGGGAAAAAGCTGCCGCAGCTTTTTGCTGTAAACCACCGTCGCTCGGTCAGGACGTAACCCCGCCTTACCACCAGGAGAATAAGCGTCTTGCTTTCTTCGTTTTTTCGCCGCCGTGTAGTGGTTCACCATAGAGTCCATATTGCCCGCCGCCGTAATAA
>CATIYQ010000068.1 GCA_949739465.1 uncultured Peptococcaceae bacterium
CTACAATACCTAATTTCATATATCTTGGCATCTCCTTTGTTTTTAAGAGGTTATAATATTTGATTTAGATAAAAAATATTTTATCATATGGTCGTTGTTTTCTCAACAAGCAAAACCTCTTTCCTAATAATAGGAATGAAATTGCATTGAAAGGGAGTGGGGAAAAATGTCGAATTTTTCTCCGTTGACTCTGTGGGAGCATATTATTATACTGATTACAAGGCATCCTTAGATGTTATTAAGGAGGAATTTTTCTTATGAAAATGAAACGAAACATATTGGTTGGGGTCGGGTTATCTTGTCTTATGTTGTTATCATCGGTTACCGCAGCCTTTGCTGATAATGTAAATCAAATCATGGGGGACGGAAATACGGTCATATTTATTGACGTGCCCGGTAACTATTGGGCAAAAGACCAGATTGATTTCTTTGCAGAGCAAGGCATTGCTGGCGGCTATGAAGATGGTAGTTTCCGACCGGACGCCGGTGTTACCAGAGAAGAATTTTGCAAATTGTTGGTTTCTACCTTTCGTCCAGGGTTAGAAACGCCTGCGACCCCTACCTTTGCAGATGTGGCGGAGGACCGTTGGTCCTATCCTTACATTGAAGTATGCAGCGACTTTTTAACGGGCTATGCAAATCCCTTCGGCGGGTTACCGACTTTTCATCCCACTGAGTATGCCACCAGAGAGGATATTGCTGTTGCTCTAGTGAAAATGATGGGGTTTCGGGCGGAAGACGCTATATACGGCAACTATGCGGTAACAAAATTTTCTGACGGGGCAGCTATTTCTCCGGGGTTAGCTCCTTATGTCAGTCTTGCCTGTGAAAAGGGTCTAATCAACGGTTATCCTGACGGCACCTTTGGACCTACCCAGGGTATTACCCGTGCCGAAACCATCGTTTTATTAAACCGCGCCACAAAACAAGCGGCTACGGATATTCATGCGGAATTAGAACTATCTGCCAAAACCATTCCCTCCAAAGACGGGAAAACGGTTACAGTCAATGTCATTGGGGAGAGAGGCGTTGCTGTTACCGTTAATGGTGCATCCGTTAAAATGAGCGATAATCGCTATGATGAATACGAAGGCAATTATGTGCATAAATTTACCCAAGAAGGCAGTAAGAGCTTTGTCATAGAAGGGAAAAAGGGCGCAAAAACGAAGAAAATCACCTTAACGGCAACCTATGAAGCCGGTGCGCCGAAATTAGATATTACGACCTGCCCTGCAACGACAGACGCAAAAAACATTGTCATCAAAGGGTTGGTAAGCGACGCCAATGACGAGGTCGGTCAGATTTCTGTAACGATTAACGGCAGTCCTGCCAATATGTATTATGGTGAATGGCATAAAGAGCTAACGCTGACAGAAGGGGAAAATGTCTTCACCATTGTGGCTACCAACTCTTTGGGAAAATCTACCACGGAAAAGCGGACCGTTCTCTATGAAATGGGCGCCCCCGAAATCCAGTTTATCAATTGTCCGAAAACAACGACCAAAAGTGAAATCACCATCAAAGGCAGAATCAAGGGGAAAAATGATGGCGCAATGCTCTTCATCAATGATGAAGAATGTTATCTAAACTATTATAGCGAGTTTAACGCGACCGTTGATTTGAAAGAGGGGGATAACCGATTTACCTTCCGGGCGGTGAACAATGACGGAAAAGAAGTGTCCGAGACAAGGGTGATTACCTATACGCCGGAAAAAGTGGAAGAAGAAATGCCAACAGAATAATCAAATAAAAGAGCAGATAAAATCCTGTTTTACCTGCTCTTTTATTTATGTGAAATTATAAAATGCCGAACATGATAAAGCCCACCGTATTGATGGCGAGGTTGGCACAACCGTGGACCAGCCAGGAGCAAAGAATGGTGTCATATTGCTCATCGAGCCAAAGAAAAAACAGTCCGGCAATAAAGAGACCCAGCAAAATCAAAAGAAATAGCCAAATGGAAAACCACCCCAATAAAATCGCCACATGATAAAGGGAAAACGCCGCCGCGGAGAAAAGGGCGGCTTTTCCTTTGCCCAAAGCGGGAACAAAAGGAAAATATGCCATGCCGCGGAAGAAAAACTCTTCTAAAAAAGAATTTACCAAAGAAATGTAGACGGCAACAAAAAGAAAATTTTCTTTATTGACGGACAAGTTTTCTTGTAACAGGGCGGCGATGGTTGGTAAATCAATAAAAGTCGCAAAGATAAAATAGGCGAGAAGAATGCCGCCGTAAACGCCGGCGCCCCAAAGCAGGCAGTGACGAAGGGCTTTTCCTTTGGGAAGACGGCAAAAGTCCAAGGATATTCTTGGACGGTGGCAGCAACAATATGCCAGCGGCAGGCATGCAAAGCAAACAATTTTTATAGCGGATTTGCCAAAATAGCCCGGCTGTAACGCTGTCTCTACCCAAGCCATTACAAGGCAGCTCGCGATAAGCAGCAAAGGTAGCGTGGTAAGCATAGTTGTTTTTATTGGGTTCATAGATTGGTCACCTGTTCCCTGCAGAGGATTTGTCTTTAGTATAGCAAAAAAAGCAGGACAGTGGTATAACAGAAAAAAGAAAAACTGTTTTTGAAGTCAGGGGAACCATTAATTCGTTATATAACTGTAAGGGAAAAGGGGGTGAATATAAGCGCATATGACAAATGAAGATTTTCGTCTGCTGGTAGAAGAATATCAAAAGCTTGTATTCACCGTGTGCTATCAGATGGTGGGAGACTATCATGAGGCGCAAAACCTAACCCAGGAAACTTTTCTCTCGGCCTATCGCCATATTGACCGTTGTGAAATCGCATACATCAAACCCTGGTTGGCACGGATTGCGACCAACAAGGCAAAAGATTACCTAAAAAGCGCTTATATGCGCCGTGTGCATCTAAGTGAGGATATTGATGTGGACATCGGCAGTCACGGCGGCGGTCATCCTAATGACTGTGCCCCGGACGATATTTTTCTGGAAAAGGAAGAAATCCGATTGGTAAAAGATAGGATTTACGCCTTAAAAGAGCCTTATTTGAAGGTATCTGTCTTATATTTTATAGAAGAAAAAAGTGTGGCAGAAATTGCGGAGCTGTTGGACCGTCCGGTGAAAACAGTGAAAACCCAGCTCTACCGGGGAAAAAATATCTTGAAAAAATGCTTAGAAGAATCTATGAAGAAGGAGGCAACATAACATGGCAAAACTTTGGCAAGAAGATTTATTTGATGAAGATGGACATCTGACTGACGATACGCTCAAGGCGTTGATTCATTCATCCGATGATGCTGAGGACGCTGTGGTGTTTGACGAATTACAGCGGTTGGAAATAGCGGAGCATTTATCCTTTTGTGACCATTGTGTGCTGCGTTATACGGAACTATTGACCGATAACAGGTTACTTGCACCTTCCGACTTGGTGGTTCCTGCTGTGATGAAAGCGTTAGAAAAAGAAGAACGGCAGCGGTATTTCAGCAAATGGGTATCCATGGTCATGGCGGCGGGGTTTGCTATCTTCTTCTGGATTGCGGGCGTATTTTCTCCCAACCTTGCCGACATGGATATGGAATTTTTAACGGGGATTGTGGAAGGTGCGACGACATTTAGCCGTCAGACGGTAGAAATCTCCACGGAAATCACGGACAGCATGGGTAATTGGGTAGAAAAATTAAATTGGAGAGGGGAACTTTCTCATGGAAAAGAATAGATTGTTGTTATTTATATTTTCGTTTATGCCCGGAGCGGGGCAAATGTATCTGAATATGATGAAGAAGGGCATCGTGCTGATGACGTTTTTTTGCGGCATTGGGTTTATTGCGGCTTTTTTCAATATTGAATTGCTCTTGTTTTTGTTACCTGTCGTTTGGTTTTACAGTTTCTTTGACGCAAACAACAGCGGACACCTTACTTATGAAGAACGGATTGGGGCGGATAGTGATTTTATGATGGGCTTATATCAAATGGCTTCCGGCGATACCAAAAACGTACTGAAAAAGGGACACGCTTTCTTAGGGGTTATCTTTGTTTTACTGGGACTTTATCTTCTCTTTGACAATGTTTTTCGGGATTTGCTTTGGAGTCTGGATAATTATCTGCCCGGTTTTCGCGGTATTTTCCATAAATTCCCAACGCTTTTGATTGCAATCTTCATCATTGTTTGGGGGATTCGCTTGGTAAAGGGTGAGAAACCGACTGAAAAGCCCGTTGATTTCAAAGAATATGAAGGTGACAAACATGAATAGTGACTTAGAAAAAAGAGAAGACGGCGCGGAACCTGCTGTCGCACCGCGGCAGAAAACTGCCAAGGAACGAAAACGAGAGGAAAAGGAACGAATCCGCCGTTATCGTGAAGAAAAGCAAATGGAACAGAACAGCCGCCCTGTACGGCGAGTAGGCACCTTTACCATGGGGCTTGTTATGGTGCTGACGGGGATTTTTGTTATCTATTGGTTGTTGCACCCTACGGGTAATCTTGCTTTCCTGACATACTTTGCGCCTGCCATTCTCATTATGCTGGGCGGGGAAGTGCTTTATAACTATTTCTTTCATCAAGACGCTCGCTTCAAATATGACATTCTAAGCGGTATCATTTGTTTCTTCTTGGTGTGCGGCTGCGGGGGGCTTGCGGTATTGCCGGTTGCCTATGAATATTTCGGACCGGAACGGCACATCACAGAAACTCGGCTGGAACAGGAAATCTACGACGTATGCTATGACGCTATGAAAAATCGCGGGGATATTGCGAGCTTACATGTTATTGTGCGTTTAGAGGGGGTAACCTATGACAACGCTATGACATATGGGGATATTGCTCCTTCTGATTATGTAGATATTCGCATTTGTATGAAAAAGCAATATCAAAGCAAAGAGCAATATGCTGCCGCTTGTCAAAGTGTGATGACGGTTGTTAATGAAAGCGGTGTTCCTTATCAATACGTACATTTTGACACGATGGGAGAAGGCGGTTACTCTCTTGGTTTCTATCAAGATAAGTTCAGCCAGCAGCTTTCGCTTTCCGAATTAGCGGAACAGGTAACCATAGCGGAATAGCGTGACGAAATCTTTGTTGAAAAAGAGAGGAAAAGAAAGCGTATAGATAGGAAGTCTGTGGCATAAGCTGATAACAGCAGCAATAAGATAAAGGACGAGATATATGCTGAAGGTGGGACTGGTAAAACAAAGACAGTTGTTCGACAGCCAAGGCAGTATTGGAAGGCTTTGGCGACGCTGTCTGCCAGCGGAGACGATTCCCCTGTCCGGGGTTCTTCCCGGGCAGGGGAATCTTGAGTTTTGGCAGGTGGAGCAAAGACCTTTTGAAACCAAACAGGCGCGGAAATTTGCCCGAAAAATCCAAAAGCAGCAGATGGCTGTCTGTGGTGGGGATGGTTGGAATTATCAGTGGGAGCGGTTCATGCAGGGCTATAATCCTCAGACTGTTTTTACCGGGGGATTTAGTTTATCCCTTTTTGTAGCCTTTGACTTTCTATTAAAAAAAGCAGATTGCTGGCGAAAAAAAGATATTGCCATTCTGGACGCTGACAATGAACTGGGACGTTTTGCTGCCCTTGCGCTGGGAACAGAGGCGCGGCTATTGCTCCTGACTGGCAGGAATATACAGGCGTTAGAGCTGCTCAGTGATGAGGTTTTAGCCAAAACGGGTCTTGCTGCTCGCATTGTCTCTGAAGAAAAGGCGCTCTCCTGGGCGGAATTGGTATTCTTTACGGGGGAGAAAAAACAGCTTCGCATCGGTGGTGTGCAATGGGACTTAGCGGCTATGGCAGGAATACGGGAATATTCACCGGGGGCAAAAATCACCAGCCGGTTTGCTTATCCTGCCTATGGCAAGGCGGAATCCTTGTCCGCCGGGTGGCTATCCGCCATGCTTCTGGCTCAATGTGAGGTCTGTGGAAAAACGGATTGGCAGAAAAAAACGCCCAGTGAAAAAATACGTTTCTGGGGAGAAGGCTGGCAATATTTTGGCGCGTCATCTTTTTTTCTCCTGGAAAAAGAAAACGGTAAACAATTTTACAGGATTTTTGGCTAGGGGGAATCCCTTATTGACAAATCATAGGCAGTGCGGGTATAATACTAGCTAATGGTTTGATGTAAAAGAAATATAAAACCAAATTTAACCGTGACGGTAAAAGATACTTCTCTTTTGCTGCCATGGTTTTCATGGTTTTTGCCATATGCCGTCTTGCAAAGAGAAGTAGGGACGGGAGAAAACAAGGAAAATCCAAACAGTAAGGGGAGAATCTCATGACAGAAGACAAAGAATTGATTTTAAGCCGCGAAGGCTTAAAGAAAATGGAAGAAGAATTGGAAATGCTGAAAACCGTGAAAAGACGGGAAGTAGCAGACCGCATTAAAACGGCAAGAGAATTTGGCGATATCAGCGAAAACTCCGAATATGAAGACGCGAAAAACGAACAAGCCATGATTGAAGGTACGATTATGGCCATGGAGAAAAAGCTGCGCAATGTGAAAATCTTGGAAGAGGAAACAGGTAACAACGACATTGTGGGGGTAGGGTCTACGGTAACCATCCTAAATACTGCTACCAAAGACCAATCTGTTTATACCATTGTAGGTTCGGTAGAGGCCGACCCTTTCAAAAATAAAATCTCCAATGAAAGTCCGGTAGGACAAGGGCTTTTGGGGCATGCCAAAGGTGACAAAGTGGAAGTGGCGATTCCTGCCGGGACTGTCGTATTTGAAATCCTGGATATTGCCAGATAGGGGAAAACTGCCTGCTGCAAGCAGGAAAGATAGGAGAGGTTATCGTGGCTGAAGTTGAAGTAACGGAACAATTTTTGGTGCGGAAAAAGAAAATGGAAGAGTTGCGGGAAATGGGGGTAGAACCTTTTGGCGCTGCCTTTGACAGAACCCACACCTCTAAAGAAATCTTAGATGATTTTGAAAGTTTAGACGGCAAAACCGTCACCATTGCCGGACGAATCATGGCTATTCGCGGTCATGGCAAGGCTGCTTTTTTACCAATCCAAGATAAAGACGGGCAAATTCAGGTTTATCTGAAACTAGACGTGGTTGGTGAAGAACAATTTGCTGTCTTCTCCAAGCTGGATATCGGGGATATTTTAGGCGTAAGCGGCACGGTATTTCGCACCGACAGAGGGCAAATCTCCGTGCGGGCGGAACAAATCACCGTACTCAGCAAAAGCCTGCGTCCTTTACCGGAAAAATGGCACGGCTTAAAAGACGTGGAAATGCGTTATCGCCAGCGGTATGTAGACTTAATCGTCAATCCTGAGGTGAAAGATACTTTTGTAAAACGGAGCAAAATCATCAGCGCGGTACGCCGCTATTTAGATGGACAAGGTTTCCTGGAAGTAGAAACGCCAACGATGCACACCATTCCCGGCGGGGCGGCGGCACGTCCCTTCATCACGCACCACAACACCTTAGATATGGACCTCTATATGCGGATTGCCTTGGAGCTCCCCTTAAAACGGCTTATTGTAGGTGGTATGGAACGGGTTTATGAATTGGGCAGAGCCTATCGCAATGAAGGTATCTCTGTGCGGCACAATCCTGAATTCACCATGATGGAAGTATACCAAGCTTATGGTGATTATCAATCTATGATGAGCCTCATGGAAAACATGATTGCTTATGTGGCCCAGGAAGTATTAGGGACGACCCAAATCACTTATCAGGGGATGGATATCGACCTGACGCCGCCATGGCGTCGTATGACCATGATTGATGCGGTGAAAGAATACAGTGGGGTGGACTTTAACCAAATCCAAACTGATGATGAAGCCATAAAA
Organism: uncultured Peptococcaceae bacterium; assembly: GCA_949739465.1. Classification (GTDB taxonomy): domain Bacteria; phylum Bacillota; class Dehalobacteriia; order UBA4068; family JAAVYR01; genus JAAVYR01. Next base: position 7,771 of record CATIYQ010000068.1, read on the forward strand.
GTTGCCAAAGAGCACAACATCCCGCTGGAAAATGCCACGACTAGAGGGCAAATTATTAACTGTTTCTTTGAAGAAACGGTAGAGGAAAACCTCATTCAGCCTACCTTTATTACTGATTACCCTGTGGAAATCTCACCTCTTGCTAAACGGGAAACGGAAGACGACCGTTTGACTTACCGGTTTGAAGCATTTGTTTATGGCAGAGAGCTGGGCAACGCTTTCTCCGAATTAAACGATCCCATTGACCAACGGGGTCGATTTGAGGCGCAAATGAAGGAACGGGAAAAAGGTGATGACGAGGCCCATCTCATGGATGAAGATTTTGTCCGCGCTTTGGAATATGGTATGGCGCCAACTGGGGGCTTAGGTATTGGCATGGATAGACTGGTGATGCTCCTGACTGACGCGCCGTCTATCCGCGACGTGATTCTTTTCCCTACATTAAGACATGCCGGCGGAAATGGACCTAAGAAGGCAGTGGCAGCCGGGCAGCCGGGAGAGGAAAGCAAACCGGAAATCATAGATTTTTCCAAGGTGCAAATTGAGCCTTTATTTGAAGACCAGGTTGATTTTGAAACATTCAGCAAATCAGACTTCCGGGCGGTAAAGGTGAAAGAATGTGTGGCAGTGCCCAAAAGTAAAAAACTGCTGCAATTTACCTTAGATGATGGGACTGGTACGGACCGCACCATTTTAAGCGGCATTCACGCTCACTATGAACCGGAAGAATTGATTGGTAAGACGCTGATTGCCATTACCAACTTGCCTCCAAGAGCCATGATGGGTATCGACTCCTGCGGTATGCTCTTATCTGCAATCCATGAAGAGGAAGGAGAAGAAAAGCTCCATCTTTTAATGGTAGATAATCACATCCCGGCGGGGGCGAAATTATATTAGAAATCATATAAAATGAAATGATGAGTTAGAGAGAGATGATTTTCAGTCGTCTCTCTTTTCTGTATTTATATAGAAGAAACCCAATCTGTAGGCGTCTGGTCTTTTACTTGACACATTATGTAGTAGCTGGAATTTTGTTTAAAATTTTTTCAAATTTTTCGTAAAATAGTGTTGACAACGTCTAATAAGCTATGGTATAGTAATAAAGCTTTCTGCGAAGGGAGCAAATAGCTGAAAAAAGTTACGAAGTTGGCGAAAAAA
>CATIYQ010000069.1 GCA_949739465.1 uncultured Peptococcaceae bacterium
CATACCATGGTGGTTTCCAACGAATTAAACGTGGATTATCTCATTGGCACGGCGACCATGATGTTTGAGCTGGCTGTAGAAGTAAAAGAAAGATTAGGTGTTCCTGTTGAATTCTTAAACTTAGGCGGCGGCATCGGCATTCCTTATTTACCGGAACAAGAGCCAGTAGATTTAATTGCCTTTGGACAAGGGGTCAAGGGGGAATATGAACGTATCTTAATCCCGGCAGGTCTTGACCATGTAAAAATCTGCCTGGAAAGCGGCAGAATGATTACAGGACCTTACGGGTATCTAGCTGCAACTGCCCTCCACGAAAAAAATATTTACAAGCATTATATCGGTCTGGACGCTTGCATGGCAAACTTGATGCGTCCCGCGCTCTACGGCTCTTATCATCATATTACGGTGGTAGGTAAAGAAGATGTGCCTGCTGATACCAAGTATGACATCACTGGGTCTCTCTGTGAAAATAATGATAAGTTTGCCATCGACCGGATGTTGCCTCATATTGATATCGGCGATATTTTAGTCATCCATGATACAGGTGCTCACGGCTCTGCTATGGGCTTTAACTACAACGGTAAGCTGCGCTGTCAGGAGTTGCTCTTAAAGGAGGACGGCAGTGTAGAAGTGATTCGTCGGGCGGAAACTTTGGACGACTATTTTGCGACGTTGGATTTTTCCAGATTATAAGAAATAAAAAACAGAATGACGTTTGTCATTCTGTTTTTTTGTAAGATGTTTCATTGTGCCTCGTAAAGTTTTCCTGTATAATGAGAGAAGAAAAAGTGGCGAAGGCAGGAGGTAATTTGTTTTATGAAATATCAGTCAGACCAAAGTAAATTGCCTCTTTGCGATGTATTGGCTCAATATGAACAGAAAAGCCGTGTGCGACTCTCTATGCCGGGTCATAAGGGCGGTCATTTGGATACTTGCTTGACCCATGCCTGGGGCAGCGGCCTGTGGCAGTGGGACATAACAGAGCTTGCCATGACGGACCAGCTTTATCATGCTCGGGGCTGTTTGCGGGATGCGCAGCAGCTGTTGGCAGATTTCTTAGGAGCGGAGCAGGCATTTTTCCTGGTCAACGGCGCCTCTGCCGGGCTTATGGCAGGGATTTTATCTGTGGTCAAGCCAGAGGAACGGATTCTCATTCCCCGTAACGCTCATGGTAGCATTTGGCGGGGTGTGACCCTTGCAGGCGCGGAAGCGGTGGTCATGCCCGTTGCTATTGACGATGTATGGCAAATTCCTTTAGGGATAGATGTAGGTCAAATCGAAAGGGTTATCAAGGAATATGGTATCAAAGCTATGGTTGCGGTGTATCCTACCTATCATGGCTTATATGGTGATATTTCTTCTCTTATAGAGATTTGCAGGAAATATGATGTGAAGTTGGTGGTGGATATGGCTCACGGCGGTCATTTGCCTTATCTGCCGGGGGATATTGCCAATCCTATTGCTCTGGGCGCGGATATTGTGGTGCAGAGTTGGCACAAGACTATGGGTTCCCTTACCCAAACGGCAGTGGCGGCAGTGCAAAATACAGCTTTGCCCTTTGGAAAAAATCTCCTTTATTTCCAATCTACCAGCCCTTCTTATCCCTTAATGGCGTCTTTGGACGCAGCTCGCGGCATGTGGGCGGCAAAGAGTGAGGAACTGGGCAGGGCGCTTGCTGCTTGGGCGGAGGAGTTTTCCCTTGCCATTGCACAGGTTGACGGTTGGCGTACATTGAGAGCAGATGATTTTGCTTATCCTGTGGCGGGGAAGGATTGCACCAGGATTCTTCTTGTCAATGATATGGGTGTTTCCGGTTTTGCTGTGGCAGACCGCTTCAGTGAAATGGGCATCGATGTGGAAATGGCAGAAGAACAGGTAGTCACCATGATTTTAGCCATAGGAGACTTGCCGCAGAAAGGGGATATGAAAGACAGAGTAGTTGCCGCCTTACAAGACATCTCTGCAAACTATAAAGCGTTGCCTAAGGCAGCAAAAAACATTACGGCTTATTTGCCACAACAAGAAATAGTGGTTCTTTCGTCCCAGCCTTGGTGGAGTCGGGATGTGATTTCTCTGCCTTTAATGGGGACGGAAGGAAAAATTGCTGCCGAGATGATATCCCTTTACCCGCCCGGTGTTCCCCTGGTTCTTCCCGGAGAGGAAATCACTGCTGCTGTAGTGGCTTTGCTGGAGAAAATCGTGGCGGCAGGAGGCAGTGTTCAAGGGTATGACGACGGTAAGATTACCGTTCTTGCTGAGAAATAGGAGAAGGAGCATGGAGCTATGAAAGGCGTTTTTATTACCATAGAAGGTCCTGACGGCGCAGGAAAAACGACTCAGATTCAGGGGGTAACAGCTTTTTTGCAGGAAAAAAATATTCCGTTTCTCTCTACCAGAGAGCCGGGAGGAGACGCCATTGGAACGAAAATCAGAGAGTTGTTATTAGACCCTGCCAATGGAGATATGACGCCGAAAACGGAGGCTTTTCTCTATGCGGCGGACCGCGCTCAACATGTAGAACAGGTGATTTTGCCTGCCCTTCGCAAGGGTGTGTGGGTCATTTGCGACCGTTTTGTTGATTCTCAGTTGGCTTATCAGGGAGCGGGACGGCAGCTGGGGCAGGAAGATTTCCTTTTGCCTCTAAATAAACTTGCTACCGACGGCTTAGAGCCGGATGTTACTTTTTTGCTCTTGGTGGAAGCAGAAGAAGGCTTAGCCCGTGTGACAGAGACTAGAGGGGATAGCCCTGACAGAATGGAGCGGGAAAAAATAGAATTTCATGAACGGGTATGCGATGGCTATCGGGCACTGGCGGCGGAAAATCCTGAAAGAATTGTGACCCTTAATGGTAGAAATCCCATTGAAGAAATCCAAAGGGAAATACGGAATCGACTAAAACCCTTTTTAGAAAAATAAGTAATGAGAACATTGTCAAATTTTGTTTAATTGAATCCGATGATATTTTTTGTATTTCAATCAGATTCGTGATAAAATATTAAGATACAAAGTAAGTGAGAAATGACGGGGCGTTTATGGATGTGATTGCTGAAAGGAGAATAGACGAGGATGTGGAGACTAGTCCTCTGGCAAAAATTTTAGCCACAGGGCAGATTTCCCATGCCTATTTATTGCTGGGAGATGAAGGGATTGCTCTTTCTCAGGGGCTATGGTTTGCTCGCGGGCTAAATTGTCTTCAGAGCGAGGGAGGCACGCCTTGCGAAGTATGCGACTCTTGTAAAAAAGCACTTCACGGCAACCACAGCGCCATTCATCAGATTACGGCGGCAAATGGTAGGCAGTTTATCTCTATCGAGCAAATCCGTGTCATGCAGCAGCAAGCCTATCTCAGCCACTTGGAAGGCAGATATCAGGTGTTTCTCTTGGCGGCGGAGCAATTGCGGGAGGAGGCTGCCAATAGTCTGCTTAAGGTGTTGGAAGAACCCCCCGCTCAGACAGTGTTTTTGCTCTATGCCCAGAAGGATTTGGATATTTTACCGACCATTCTTTCCCGTTGTCAGATTGTTCGTCTTGGTGAAGGTGTGGCGGTTTCTCAAGAGGAAATGCTGGCAAAGGCTGCTGACTGGCTTAATGATTTGTCTCAAATTTCTGCGGATAAAATCCTATCTTGGGGAGATAAATGGGATAAGGATAAACAGGGTGTACGGGCATTTCTCATTGCGGCGCTCCAATGCGTCCATGAAACCATATTAAAAAACACACGGGAGCAAGAGGAAACGGCTGTTCCGGCGTTCATAGAACCATGGCTGGAAAGTGCCGCTATCCTAGAAGAAACCATAGAATCCTTAGATAGAAATGTCAATCAGCGGTTGCTTTTGGATGTGTTGGTCTTAAAATTAAAGAGATTATTAGGATAAGAGAGTCCTATTGATGTCATAGAAGAAAGAAGGTTTGCCAAATGGTAACAGTTGTAGGCGTTCGCTTTAAGCAAGCAGGAAAAATATATTATTTCTCCCCAGGAGAATTTGCAATAGAAAATCAGGATACGGTCATTGTAGAAACTGCCCGCGGACAGGAATGCGGCAGTGTGGTGGTCGGACCGAAAGAAGTGGAAGAAAAAGAGATTGTCTCACCGCTCAAATGCGTGCTGCGGGTAGCCACAGAAGAGGACAAGGCAAGACAGGCAGACAATAAACGCAAAGAAAAAGAAGCCTTTGCCATCTGTCAGCAGAAAATCGCTGCTCATAACCTACCGATGAAGCTCATTGACGTGTCCTATACCTTTGACGGCAGCAAAGTGATTTTTTACTTCTCTGCTGAAGGTCGGGTAGATTTCCGCGAATTGGTGAAAGATTTGGCATCGGTATTCCGTACCCGTATTGAGCTAAGGCAAATTGGTGTACGGGACGAAGCGAAAATTATGGGCGGCATTGGCTCTTGCGGGCGGGTTCTTTGCTGTCACTCCGTTTTGGGGGATTTTCAGCCGGTGTCTATCCGCATGGCGAAGAAGCAAAATCTATCGCTCAATCCTACCAAAATTTCCGGTATTTGCGGGAGATTAATGTGCTGCTTAAAGTTTGAGGATTGCAGCGATTGCAAGGGCGGCGAAAAGTGTCCTGCTTACCAAAAGGAACTGGATGAAGGGATTTCTGAAGAAGATATTTTGGCTTTAGAGGACAGAGGCAGCGACAGAAGCCGTCTGGACTAGAAAACGCGCCCTTTGGGGAGAGGTGATGTAAATGAGCCTGACAGAGGAACTGCAAGAAATCGAAGAACAGTTACAAAATACCTTAGTGCAAATAGAAAAACTGAAATTAGTAGCGGAGAGCTTAGAAGACCAAAATAAAATCTTGCGGGAAAAGCTCTCTACCGAACGGATACGGGGCGAAGGCTTTGAGTCTTTGAGTCAATTGTATGACGAAGGCTATCATATTTGTCATGATTACTTTGCCCAGAGACGGGAAGAGCCTTGCCTTTTTTGCCTGTCCTTTCTTTATGAGGAGGGTTACAATGCGGATGTAAACCCCTCTTCTGAAAAGGATAAATAGGGCAAAGCAAATGGCAGCAGTGAAAGAACGGGAGCGAATCGACGATTTGCTTTGGCGAAATTTCCGAATTATCCAGAACAGCGACTGGTTTTGTTTTGGCTTAGACGCGGTGTTGTTAGCTGATTTTGCAGAATTAAAGCCAAAAGAGCAGGTATTGGATTTATGTACAGGGAACGGTGTGATTCCCTTGCTCCTGGCGGCAAAGGAGGAGACGGCTGTTCTGACCGGGATAGAGTTGTTTCCTGAAGTAGCGGATATGGCAGGGCGCAGCGTACGATTAAACGGTTTGGAACGTCGGGTGAACATTATCACCGGAGACGTCTGTCAAATCAGCAATTTGGTGGTGGCACATTCTTTTTCGGTGGTAACGGTAAATCCTCCCTACCGTAAAAAAGAAGCGGGTCGCCTTAGTCCTTCGCCGTTTCTGGCGGCGGCAAAGGCGGAAGTCTATTGTGACCTGTCTCAAGTGGTTGCCGCTATTGCTCATAGTCTGTTGCAGTGGGGACGATTTTACTTAGTTTATCCTTATGATAGATTAGCAGAATTATTAGGAGAATTGCAGGGGCGACAGTTGCAAGTCACCAAGCTTATGGCGGTGAAAAATTTTTCTCAGGACAATCCCTTCCTTTCTCTGATTGGCGGCGTCTATGGGGAAGGGGCAGATAATCGACTTGAGGCGATTGCGGAGCCAAAAGAGTTTACCGTGTTCCGGGAGGACCGTACTTATACGGCGGAAATGGAAGAGATTTTCGCGAAGTATGGGAAAGAAAAGAAGAAGTAATGAGGATATAACATGGCAGGCGCATTATATTTGGTGGGAACGCCCATCGGCAATCTGGGAGATATTACCTATCGTGCGGTGGAGATTTTGCGGCAGGTAGATATGATTGCCGCCGAGGATACCCGTCACACTAGACAGCTGTTAAATTATCTGGAGATTAAAAAACCGCTGACCAGCTATTATGAACACAATAAAGAAGAGAAAAAGGGTTATTTATTGTCGGAGTTGTTAGCAGGCAAAGAAATTGCTCTGGTTTCCGACGCGGGAATGCCCGGCATTTGCGACCCCGGTATGGATTTATTAAACGAGGCGAAAGGAGCGGGCGTTCCGGTGACGGTAGTTCCCGGTCCTTGCGCGTTGATTACCGCTTTGGTAGCGTCAGGGCTGGCAGCTGTTCCCTTTACCTTTGAGGGTTTTTTGGAGCGGGAGAAGAAAGCGCGACAACAGCAATTATCCCGATTGCAGCAGGAGACTCGCACGATGATTTTCTATGAAACGCCTCATCGGCTTGTGGCAGCGTTACAGGACATGGCGGCGGCTTTCGGTGAGACGAGGAAAATAGCAGTGACACGGGAGTTAACAAAAAAGTTTGAAGAGATACGTCGCGGCGCAATTAGCGAAATGATAGATTATTTTTCTTCTCAAGCGGTAAAGGGTGAATTTTGTCTGATTGTATCCGGCGCAGCTGAGCGGGAAACGCAAGAGGCTTATAGCGACGAGACGCTGCTCGCTATGCGGCAGAAACTGGAGGCAGCGGGCGCCTCCCGCAAAGGAGCGGCAAAGCAAGTTGCTGAAGAAACGGGAGCGGCTGTGAATTATATTTACCGATTAGGGTTAGACTAAGATGACAAAATTAGAAATTTTTGGTATGATAAAAAGAAAGAGCAAAACAAGAAATCATTGAGAGAGCATTATGGTCAAGGAGGCTTTTCACGACTATGGCAGAAGCAAAAACATTTTATATTACTACGCCGATTTATTATCCCAGCGGCAATATGCATATCGGTCACGCTTATTCGACGGTGGCGGCGGATACCATGACGCGCTATAAGAAGCTGAGAGGCTATGAGACGTTCTTCCTCACAGGCAGTGATGAACATGGGCAGAAAATCGAACGAGCGGCAAAAGCCGTGGGGAAAACCCCCATCGAATTTGTCAATCCTATTGTCGCTAATATGCAGTATCTCTGGAAACAGTTGAATATTGCCAACAATGACTTTCTTCGTACCACCCAGGAACGGCACAAAAAAGTTTGTCAGGCAATTTTCCAGAAGATTTATGACCAAGGGGATATTTACAAATCTCAATATGAAGGCTGGTATTGCACTCCCTGCGAGACCTTCTTTACCGAACGGCAGGTAGGGGAGGAACACATTTGCCCCGATTGTGGTCGTCCTGTAGAGCTGACCCATGAAGAAAGCTACTTCTTTAAAATGAGCAAATACGCTGACCAATGGATGGAATTTATTGAAAGTCATCCTGATTTTATTCAGCCGGAAACCCGTCGCAATGAGATGATAAACTTTGTCAAACAGGGCTTAGAAGACTTGTGCGTGTCCCGCACCACTTTTTCTTGGGGCATTCCTGTGCCTTTTGATGATAAACACGTCATTTACGTATGGTTTGACGCGTTGATTAACTATCTGTCCGCCTTGGGCTACGGTACGGAGGATGACAGCTTATTCCAAAAATTCTGGGGTAACACGACCCACTTGGTAGGGAAGGATATTATTCGCTTCCACTCCATTATTTGGCCTATTATGCTTATGGCGTTGGGACTGCCTTTGCCGCAAAAAGTATTCGGTCATGGTTGGGTGCTGATTGACAACGGCAAAATGTCCAAGTCCAAGGGCAATGTGGTAGACCCATTGATATTGGTAGATAAATATGGTTCCGACGCCCTCCGTTATTTCCTCATGCGGGAAATGCCTATGGGGCTGGACGCTAACTATTCGGAAGAATCTCTTGTTAGCAGAATCAATGTAGACTTAGCTAACGACTATGGCAATCTGCTCTCTCGTACCACTGCCATGATTGATAAGTTCCAGGGCGGGTTAGTACTTTCGCCGTCTGAAGCTACCGAGTATGACGACGACTTGATTGCTCTAGCAAAAGCCACGCCGGATGTTGTAAGCGAATATATGGACAAAATGGAGTTCAGCAACGCTTTAGGAGCGATTTGGAAGCTCATTAACCGCGGCAATAAATATATTGATGAGGCTGCTCCTTGGGCGCTGAATAAAGCGGGAGAAAAAGAAAAGCTGGCTACCGTCCTCTATAATATGGCGGAAGTGCTGCGTATGGCGACTATTATGATTCAACCGGTGATGCCGAATATTGCGCCCAAAGTATGGCAGCAGTTGGGCATTGAAAAAGACGCGGCGAAACAAAATTGGGATACAGTCTCCTTTGGCAATTTCCCCGTTGGGGCAAGAATCAACCGTGGCGAACCATTATTCCCACGTATTGATATGAGTGTATTGGGCGTAGAGGGAGGAAACCCTGTGGAAGACGCAAAAACTGCCATGAACGCGGCAATGAAATCTTTAAAAGGCTTTGCCAAAGAAGTAGGGGACACGGTAGCGGAAGGGGCAAAAGAAATCAAAGCCACTGTTACCAGTCAGGAGTTTAAAGACGGAGTGAAGGACGGCGTTACCACCGGCGTCACCGCTGTGAAGAAAGCAGCAGGCGCGGCGGTGTCTGCTGTAAAAGATGTACTGAACGATGATGAAGATAAAAAATCTGCAGAAGAAAATCTTATCTCCATTGATGACTTTGCTAAAGTGGATTTGCGGGTAGCGGAAGTCATCGCTTGTGAAAAAGTAGAAAAAACCGATAAGCTCTTAAAGCTGCAAGTAAAAATCGGCGAGGAAGAACGAACGGTGGTTTCCGGCATTGCGCTCCACTATGAGCCGGCAGACTTGATTGGGAAAAAAGTGGTGATTGTTGCTAACTTAAAACCGGCAAAATTAAGGGGTATTGAATCCTGCGGTATGATTCTTGCAGCCTCTCAAGGGGGTTCTCTCGAAGTAGTAGAAGTAAAAAATATTCCCAGCGGCGGGAAAGTGAAATAGGGATGGATATGGCGGAACAAGATGAAAAACAGGCAAAGGTCCTTGCCTATTTAGCGGAATCAAAGCCTGTCTTAGATTTATTTGATACCCACGCTCATCTTAATGATGAGAAGATTTTCTCGCAATTGCCTGCCGTTTTAGATAGGGCAAAGGCAAACGGCGTCAATCATATTGCTTGTATCGGCTATGATTGGGCGTCGTCTCTTTTGGCGGTAAAGATAGCGGAGCAATATCCGCATCAGGTGGTAGCTGTAATTGGCATTCATCCCAGCGACGCGGATACCGTAACCGAAGAAATGTTGGAGAAACTTTATAATCTGGCGAAAAGCTCTCCTCAGGTGAAAGCCATCGGGGAAATTGGCTTGGACTATTATTGGGACGACCATAGTCATGACGTCCAGAAGAAAGCCTTTTATGCTCAGATTGATTTGGCAAAGCAGCTGAAGTTGCCGATTGCCATTCATGACCGAGACGCTCACGGCGATATGCTGGATATCATCAAAGAGACGGGCGCTGCGGTAAACGGCGGTATTATGCACTGTTACTCGGGCAGTTGGGAAATGGCAAAGATTTGCCTGAAATTGGGTTGGAAGTTGTCTGTGGGCGGACCGGTAACATTTTCTAATGCAAAAAATTTGCCGGAAGTAGTCGCAAAAACGCCCATAGAGGAGCTTTTGATAGAGACGGATTGTCCTTATCTTGCGCCAACGCCTTTTCGCGGCAGGACTAATGAACCGGCTCTTGTCCGTCTGGTGGCAGAGAAAGTTGCCAGCATAAAAGGGATAGATGTGGAAAAAGCTGCCGAAATTCTCACCGTAAACAGCAAGAAAATTTACGGGCTGTCCTAAGAAACGGGCTATTTTAAAAAAGACTAAATTTGCCGAAATATGAGAAAATTCCGGCAAATAAGGGGTAGTGTTTTGTTTGACACTGCCCTTTTCTTATTATAGAATACGGTCAGAGAAAAAGTTTGGTATAATTTTTTCTCTGTTGGGCATATAG
>CATIYQ010000070.1 GCA_949739465.1 uncultured Peptococcaceae bacterium
ATCACGGCGTTTCTTTTGTGCAGTTGGTTTGCTTTTCTGTTCTGGAGCGGACAGGCTCTGGCAGCGGAGCAGTGTGAGGTTACCGTGCAGTTGCAGCAAAACGGCGTTACCAAGACGGAGGCTGTAAATGGGCTTTCGGGGGATATGCCATTTCTCTTGTTACGGGATTTTTCTGATTTGACGGGGCAATATGTTCATTGGTTTTCGGATAGCGGCGCCATCGGCTGGACCACGGGAACAAAGGCTTGTTTTATTCACCCTCGCAGTCAATATATTTACATCGTAGAGGGAACGCCCATTTATGAGGAGCAAATGCCGCCGCCAAAAGAAATCACCCCGGAGATAAAATCTTTCGTTCCGACTGAAAACACCTTGCCTGTGGCAGAAGGAGAAGGGGAGGAAATCTCAAAAGAGGAGGTTGATAAAGCAGAGACGGAAAGGGAATCTGATTCATTTCCTGAGGAGACCGGGACGGAGGAGACTTTCATACCCGAATCAGCGCCCGTCTTGGTTGGCTGGGAATATGCGGTGAAGAAGGAAAAGCTGCCCACTCCTCTGGCAGTAGAAAAAGACCAGACTTATCTTCATAGCTCTCTTCTTGTTTATCTGGGCTATGATGGCGTGTGGCAAGAGCCGCTGGGGCAATATGATATGGTAAAGCAGGACAGTGGTGACCTTGCCATTCCTCTAACGTTGGAGGAGGCTTATAGCAAGGTCAAAGAGACACTTCTAAAAGATTTGCCTGCCAAAGAAGAAGTGCTGGGGCGGTATAAAACGTCGTTTAATCCCGGAGAAAAGAACCGTACCATTAACTTAAAACTGGCTGCCGCTGCCATTAACGGGCAGGTGATTCAGCCGGGGAAAACATTCTCCTTTAATAAAACAGTAGGTCCTCGCACCAGGGAACGGGGCTACCTGGAGGCGACTATTTTCGTGGGCGGTAAGAAAGAGCAGGGCTTAGGGGGTGGCATTTGCCAGGTGTCCTCTACCTTGTATAACGCAGTCCTAAAAAGTAAGCTAAAAGTGGTAGAGCGGCACACTCATAGCTTGCCCGTTACCTATGTGCCGACGGGCAAGGACGCTACGGTGAGTTATGGTTATCTGGATTTCCGTTTTCAGAATAACCAGAAATACCCCATAAAAATTCAGGCGGTGGTGAATAAAAATACCTTAGATATTGCCTTTATATCTGTCGATAAGTAAGCTGTCTTTATTTGACATTCCCTTTCTTTTCTGGTATCATTTAAAATTGCCGAGGAGAGAGTTTTTACTGGTCTTTTCCGGAAGAAAATTCTCTTGTTCAGGTCAAATGAAGGGGGTACTGTTATGTCGACAGTCATAGTTCTTGGTGTGCAATGGGGCGACGAAGGGAAAGGGAAAGTTACGGACTTCTTAGCTGCCTCTGCTGATGTTGTAATTCGTTGCCAGGGCGGCAACAATGCCGGACATACTGTGGTAGTAGGGGATGCTTGCCACAAAATGCATTTAATCCCTGCCGGTATCTTAAACCCAGACGCTACTTGTATCATCGGTAATGGCGTTGTGGTAGATATCGAAGTTTTGTTGGAAGAAGTGCGTCATTTACAAGAACAAAACATTCCTATGGGAAAATTATTGCTGTCAGACAGAAGTCATCTGATTATGCCCTATCACAAGAAATTAGATGAGTTGCAAGAAAAATTAAAAGGCGATAAAAAAATCGGTACCACAAAACGGGGCATCGGTCCTGCCTATATCGACAAAGTAGCCAGAACCGGCATTCGCATGGGCGATTTGTTGAACCCAGAAAATTTCAAACAAAAGCTCATTGCTAACTTAGAAGAAAAAAACCATTTATTCGCTTCTTACGGCGAAGAAACCATGGATATTGACGCCATCGTTGCTCAATATGAAAAGCTCATTCCTGTGGTTGCTCCTATGATTGTAGACACTGTTTCTCTCATTAATGAAGCAATCACCACCGGGAAGAAAGTGTTGTTTGAAGGCGCCCAAGGCACCTTGTTAGATATTGACCACGGGACATATCCTTTTGTTACCTCTTCCAATCCCACTGCCGGCGGCGTATGCGTCGGCGCAGGCGTTGGACCTACTCGTATCAATCGGATTTTGGGCATTTCCAAAGCCTATACTACTCGGGTAGGTGCTGGTCCTTTTCCGACGGAAATCTTCGATGAAATGGGCGATAAGATTCGGGAAGAAGGGGCGGAATACGGCGTAACCACAGGGCGACCCCGCAGATGCGGCTGGTTTGACGGGGTTGTTGCCCGTTACAGCACCATGGTTAACGGCTTTACAGATTTAGCCATTACCAAAATCGACGTATTGGATAAATTGCCGGAAATTAAAATTTGCGTGGCATATGAATTAAACGGTGAAATCATTCACCACTTCCCCGGGGACTTAGACGTGCTGGCCGAGTGCAAGCCTGTCTATGAAACCATGCCGGGGTGGCTTACCGATACTTCTAACGTACGGTGTTATGCGGATTTACCGGAAAACGCCAAGAAATATCTGAACAGAATCAGCGAATTATCGGAAGCGCAGGTATCCATCGTGGCGGTCGGTCCTGACCGTGAACAGACCATCGTAGTGAACGAATTATTTGATTAAAAACATAAAAATAAAAGAGTCTCCGTTAAAGGGCGGAGACTCTTTTATCGTTTTTTTGGAAAATTTTTGTTGACAAAGTTAACGGAAATATAGTAAGATATACAAGCGTAATGAGAGCCATTAGCTCAGTCGGTAGAGCACCTGACTTTTAATCAGGGTGTCCCGCGTTCGAGTCGCGGATGGCTCACCATTTATATGGCGCGTTGGAGAAGTGGCTTAACTCACCAGCCTTTCACGCTGGCATCCATGGGTTCGAATCCCATACGCGTCACCATATTTTTTGGCTGTTTTTTCATAAAAACAGCCATCTTACTTTGCGGGTGTAACTCAATGGTAGAGTTCTAGCTTCCCAAGCTAGCTACGTGGGTTCGATTCCCATCACCCGCTCCAGAAAAGAAAAAGCGCTTGCTGTGGCAAGCTGTAAAAGGAGGTTTTTCAGAATGGAAAAACATATTAAAACAGTGGTAAAAAGCCAATTACAACAAACTGCAAAAAACGGTGGCTGTGGCACTTGCCAGACTTCTTGCCAATCTGCATGTAAGACTTCTTGCACTGTCGGCAACCAAGTTTGTCAAAAATAGTTTTTGCGATGAACATAAGACCTGCGGCGTTGCCGTCAGGTCTTATTTTTTGTATTGATTTGCTTTGTGGGAAAGGATGAATCTGAAAAGCTATGGGAAAAGAAAAAAAATTAAACTTTGCCAATATTCATAAATTTCAAGTGGAAGACGATAGGATTCTTTTGGATATTCCCGGCGGTGCGGTACATGTAATCGATAAAATCATCTATGATTTGCTGGATGCACTGGAGGAAGCAGAGGGGGACTGGGAAACGGCTGCCGCTGTCATGAATGTGACCTATTCTCCCGAGGAAACTGCTCAAGCCATCAGCGAGGTGCAGCAGCTCATCGAAAACAAAGAGTTATTCACGGAAGATGTCTTTGGCGCGCTCTATCAGCCGCCGGCGCCTCTCCTGAAATCTTTGTGTCTTAATATCAGCCATGACTGCGATTTACGCTGCCGTTATTGCTTTGCTTCTACCGGGCATTTTGGTGGCAAGCGGGCGTTGATGCCACTGGAAGTAGCCATTGGCGCTATTGATTTCCTTATGGAAAACTCCGGTAACCGCAAATATTGCGAAGTGGATTTCTTCGGCGGTGAACCGCTGATGAATCTAGATGTGGTGAAAGCTACCGTGGCTCACGGGCGGGAAGTGGAAAAGAAATACGGCAAACATATTAAGTTTACCTTGACCACTAATGCCTATGGGCTGACTCCCGAAGTAGAGGACTGGCTTAATGAGGCGGGCTTAAGCGTGGTGCTGAGCCACGACGGCAGACCGGAAATCCATGACTACATGAGAATGACCTGCGATGGCAAAGGCACTCACGATGTGATTAACGAAAATATCAAACGGTTTGTATCTCATCGTCCGGAAGGCAATTATTATGTGCGGGGGACCTACACCAAGTTTAATAAAGACTTTTCTCGGGATATTGAACATTGGTTGGCACAAGGTTATAAAGTCGTTTCCATGGAGCCGGTAGTGTCGAAAGATACGCCTTGGGCGCTGACGGAAGAAGACTTGGAAGATATTAAAGCCGAATATAAAAAACTGGCAGATTTGTATTGGCGGAAAAAACAGGAAGGAAAACCTTTTGAATTTTTTCACTTTAATGTAAACTTAAACCATGGTCCTTGTCTGCAAAAGCGGCTTACCGGTTGCGGCGCGGGCTATGAATATATGGCGGTAACGCCGGAAGGGGACTTATACCCCTGCCACCAATTTGTGGGCAGAGATGAATTTAAAATCGGTACGATTAAGACCGGGGTGGAACACCCGGAAATTATTGCAAAATTTCAGCAAGCGCATATCTATAACAAGGACGCCTGTAAGAATTGTTGGGCAAGATTCTTTTGCAGCGGCGGCTGCCATGCCAATGCGGAAAGCAGCCACGGGACTCTTTTAGAGCCTTATGAAATGGGCTGCGCCTTGGAAAAATGCCGCTTGGAATATGCCATTTGGCTGGCGGTCAAAGGTCAGCTTCAGGAAGAAGCGTACTAAAAATAAAAACAGCGTATGACTCATCATACGCTGTTTTTTGTAAGGAGAGTAGGAATATTTGGGTATTGTCGGAATTTATCTTTGTCTCTATAAAAAACATAAGAAAATTTTGAAGTGATTTTCGTTTTTTTTGTATTTAAAAATCATTGATAAAATCCCAGAAAAAATGTGTCAATCTGGGAAAAAAATCCAGATTGAAAATTATGTGTTCCTTATACATACTATATTTTTTGGAAAAATCTTGCACAAAAGTTTGAAAAAGAGGAAGAAATATGCTAGAATAACCATGTAATAAAAAAGAAGGTAATCAAAACATTTTGTAGCCATATGCAAATAAATATATGGAGCGTGATTTATGCAAACTTTTACAAAAGAAGATTTACAAAATTCCAATGACTGCGTGCATAGAAATCGACCGTCCAGAAGACAAGTTTCAAAACTTGAACAGTTTTTGAGAAAACCGTATGCGGGTCTCGTATGTTGTATGGTTGGTTTTTCCGTTGTGTTAGGCGCTCTTGCCTGCAGCGGCAGTTCTATGTATGCCATTAAATTAGATGGAGAAGAAATTGCAGTTCTTGCCAATCGCCACGATGCGGAAAACGCTTTGAAAGAATATGCCGCTACCGCCTTGGGGGACGCCACAGGCGTATCCTTCTCTGATAAAGTGAAAATCCTTCCCGTGAAAGATAAAAGCAAAAAGGACGCTGTAACGGTGGGACAAGCTGTTGCGGCGCTGGAAGGCAATAAAGAAGCTATCCAGGTAGAAGGCGCGGCTATCGTCATCAACGGGGAAACAAAAGTATATATGGCAAGCAAGGAAATGGCGGATAAAGCCATCCAGGAAGCCAAAAAATATTACATCAATGATGATAAAAACGCCAAAGTATTAGATGCTAAATTCCGAGAAGACGTATCGGTGGTAGCTTGTTCCTTTACCGCTGATAAAAATTCCGATTTAGACAGCGCGCTGAACTTATTAGTTTCCGGACAGGAAAAACAAATCACTCACACCGTAGAAAAGGGTGAAAGTCTTTCCGTTATCGCGCAAAAATACGGCATTACCACAGCTGAGCTGAAGTCTTACAATCCTGATGTAAATCCTACCAGAATGCGGATTGGTAGCGTGCTTAATATTTCCAAATATGAACCGTTGTTAAATGTTGTGGTGGTTTCTCAAGTAGAACAAACCAACAAGTTGCCTTATTCTACGGAATATGTTAACAACAGTCAAATGTTCAGAGGGGAACAAAAAGTGGTGCAAGCCGGGAAAACCGGACAAGAAGACGTTGTCTTGAAAATCGTTACCCAGAACGGGAAAGAAATTACCAGAGAACGGGTATCTACCGTTGTTGTTTCCGAACCGGAAAAACAAGTGGTAGAACGGGGTACCAAAGTTGTGGTTGCTTCTCGTGGTACCGGTGGTAGCGGCATGCTCGCTTGGCCCGTAACCAAGAATAGAATCAATTCTCCTTTTGGTTACAGAGGGAAAGAATTACATACGGGGATTGATATCCAAGCCAGCAAAGGTCAACGTGTTTCTGCTGCGGAAAGCGGCAAGGTGCTCAGCGCCGGTTGGAAAGGAAACTATGGTAACTGCGTGATGATTGACCATGGTGACGGATTGGTTACCTTATACGCCCATATGAATTCTGTCAGCGTTTCCACAGGGGCTACCGTTGCTAAGGGAGACAAAATCGGTGAAGTGGGAAGCACCGGCAGAAGCACCGGTCCTCATATGCACTTTGAAGTGCGGGTAAACGGTAAACAGTATAATCCTTTGAATTATTTATCTTAAGTAATTTTACAAAGTGAAAAATTTAGGCTGGAATA
The DNA here is from genome assembly GCA_949739465.1 of uncultured Peptococcaceae bacterium. Classification (GTDB taxonomy): domain Bacteria; phylum Bacillota; class Dehalobacteriia; order UBA4068; family JAAVYR01; genus JAAVYR01. Next base: position 6,506 of record CATIYQ010000070.1, read on the forward strand.
CGTTGTTATTCCAGCCTTTGTTTGTGGCAGGATTATTTTTCAACAGAAAAATTCCGTTTTAATTTCCTCTTTTCATTGGTAAAAAAAGAAAATTATGGGTATAATAAGAAGAAAGAAAATATGATGTTGTGCAAGAGGATAAGGGGGAAATATACAAGTGGAAACTTATGACTTGATGATTGTGGGCGGGGGACCTGCAGGACTTACAGCGGGATTATATGGTAGTCGGGCAGGGATGAAAACAGCCGTTATCGAGCAGGGTGCGCCCGGCGGGCAGGCTATCCTTACCGCTCATATTGAGAATTATCCCGGTTATCCCCAAGGTGTTGGAGGACCGGAACTAATGCTTTCTTTTTGGGAGCAGGCTATGGCTTTTGGTGTAGATTTTATTAATGAAAGGGTGTTGTCCGTAACGGTGGAGGGAGATTATAAGAAAATCCTTACCACAGAGAAGGAATATCAAACCAAGGCAATGATTATCGCCACCGGGTCTCAATATCGTCTGATGAATATTCCCGGGGAAAAAGAGCTGACCGGGCATGGGGTGTCCTATTGCGCTATTTGCGACGGCGCCTTTTACCGCGACCAAAAAATATTGGTGGTGGGCGGCGGTGACGCGGCGGTAGAAGAAGCAGTATTTCTAACTCAGTTTTCCTCCCATGTTTATTTGTGTCACCGTAGTGATAAATTTCGCGCCACGGCAATCTTGCAGAAACGATTGGCGGAATCATCTGTCACTGTCATGAAGAATACCAAACTTTTGGAAATTGCCGGTGAGAAAAAGGTAGAAAAGGTATTGCTGGAAAGGTTGGGAGAAACGCCTGTCTGGCAAGATTTTGCCGCTGTGTTTATCTTCATTGGAACATTGCCCAATACAGAATTTCTTCGCGATGTGATTGATTTAGATGAACGGGGTTATATTTTGGCAGGAGCGGATTTATCCACTTCTGTTCCCGGTATATTTGCAGCGGGAGATGTTATCCAAAAGCAGTTGCGGCAGGTATCTACTGCTGTGGGAGACGGCGCTATTGCCGCTATGAGCAGCGTCAAATATATTCAAGAAACCTTCCCGGAAATGGCATAAAGAAAGAATAAGGAGTGTCGGCTTTGTTAGAGTTTGCAACCCTTTGCAGCGGTTCTAGCGGCAATGCCACCTTTGTACGGGGCGGCAATACTAGAGTCGTTGTGGATATCGGCTGTACGGCAAGTAAATTAACTGCCCATTTGCAAGAAATCGGCGTGAATCCCCATGAGATAGACGGTATTTTTATTACCCATGAGCATAGTGACCATATTAAAGGGGTGTCGGTGTTTGCGCGAAAATATGGCATACCTGTTTTTGCCTCGCCGAAAACTTGCGAAGAATTGCCTTTTGCCAGAGAGCTTGCACCCGGACAGCTTAATTCCTTTTCTTATAATTTTGCTTTGGGAGATTTAGAAGTGGAATTTTTGAAGCTTTATCATGATGCGCGGCAACCGGTGGGGATGTCGTTTTATCATCATGGCAGCCAATTTTCTCTGGTGACAGATACCGGCGTTTTCAGCAAGACCATGGAGCAGTCCCTCTCCCATGCCGACGGTATTTTACTGGAGGCAAATTACAGTGCCACCATGCTAAAAAACGGACCATACCCCATGTTCTTAAAGCAGCGGATTGCCGGAGAAAGAGGACATTTATCCAATGTGGACACGGCTCGGGCGTTAGCCGCTATCGACGGCGGAGGTAAGAGGCAGATTGTCTTAGGGCATTTAAGCGAAGTGAATAACACGCCTGAGACGGCAAAAAGGGAAATTGCCGCGGAGCTGGCTCGGCTGGGCTGTTCCTTGCATTATGATTTACAGGTAGCGCCTCGATATGAGGCGGGACCGCTCATTACATTAGACGAATTATCATCTACATAAGTAAAGAAAAACATGGGAAATCTCCATGTTTTTTCTTTATAATAAAATTTCAAAAAACAGAAATTTCAAATTATTTTCAGTTTGACTTGGCAAAATAAAAGCAAATGAAGCAAATAAGGATACTGAGGTGGTTATATGAGTTATTTTGATGATGACAAAAGTATTTTTTCCGGCAGCGGGAAGATTTTTCTTTTGATTTTCTTAGCGTTAAGCTGCGGTATCTTCGGCGGTGTGGTTTCTATTTTCGGCGCGCAGCATTTGGGGTTATTGGTGCCGCCGACCGAGAGCGCCATGGGCAACCGTCTGTCTGGAGACAACGACGGCGATTTGACAAACGGCATTCGTTTGGACGGCACGCTGACGGGTAATTCCGCTGTCTACCAAGAAATCTATAAGCAGGTCGGTCCGGCTGTGGTAGGTGTGACCAATTACGACTATTATCAGGACTTTTTCCAGGGAGAGCAGCAGCGGGAGAATGGCACCGGTTCCGGGGTGATTTTTGATGCGGCAGGTTATATCGTTACTAACTACCATGTGATAGAAGGGGCGAGAAAAGTAGTGGTAACTCTTTCTGACGGCAGTCAGGAGGAAGCAACTTTGGTCGGCGGAGATAAACGCAGCGACCTAGCTGTGATTAAAATCGAGCGGGATAACCTGCCTACCGCCAAACTTGGTACTTCTGAGACATTACAAGAAGGAGAAACAGTAGTGGCGATTGGCAATCCCGGCGGCAGTGATTTTGCCCGTTCTATTACCCACGGTATCATTAGTGGTCTGGACCGCTTGGTGACCACCAGCGATGGTTTGTCCTTCCGTTTGATACAGACAGACGCCGCTATCAACCCTGGGAATTCTGGTGGCGCACTCATCAATCTGAAGGGCGAAGTTATCGGTATCAATAATATTAAAATCGCGCGGAGCGGCTATGAAGGCATGGGCTTTGCCATTCCTATCGACACGGTGAAGGAAGTGGTAGACGAGCTTATGGACCATGGGGAAGTGATTCGTCCTGCATTAGGCGTACAAATGGTTGGCGAAGTCAATGAGGCGGTAGCTGCCTATAACAACTTGAACATTGATTATGGTGTGATGATTGTGCCGCAAGCAGGCGGACCTGCTGCTCAAGCTGGCATGGAACGGTATGACATTATCACCGCCTTAGGCGATGTGAAAGTAACTTCCACCTATGAATTGCAGACAGAGTTATTCAAGCATAAACCGGGTGACACCATGAAAGTGACCGTATACCGTAACGGCGAAACTATGACCTTCGATGTAACCCTGGGTAAGCTGGCGCAATAGAGAGGAAAAGGAGTGTCGCTATGGGACATACCGTTATCTGTGTGGGAAAAGTAAAAGAGAAATATTTACAGCAGGGCATTGCTGAGTATGTGAAACGACTAACCCCATATACCAAGCTGCAAATCATAGAGGTAGCGGACGAGCCGGTAGGGGAAAACCTCTCTGCCGCCTCTTTAGAAATCGCCAAAAACAAAGAGGGAGAGAAGCTCCTTGCCAAAATCCCTGCTGACAGCTTTGTCATCGTGCTGGACAGTCGAGGGAAAAACCTATCTTCTACGGAGTTATCGGAGAAATTGGACAGCCTGACAGTGAGTGGACATAGCAATATTGTCTGGGTTATTGGCGGCTCTTGTGGTTGCAGTCAGGCAATCCTGGAGCGGGCGGATTTCCTCCTTTCTTTTGGCAGGCAGACCTTCCCTCACCAGCTCATGCGAATGATTTTATTGGAGCAGATTTATCGGGCGTTTCGCATTAGCAGGAATGAACCCTACCATAAATAAGAAAATCGCTATGGCGAAAGTGCCATAGCTGTTTTTATAGTTCGACGGGGATTTCATGGGCGACTGTGATTGTATCGGGGGTGACGCGGCAGACAGCGGCGAGAACTTTCACGCCTGCCGCGGCGGCTTTTTCCAAGGCGTCGGCAAAGGCGGGGTCGGTTTCTCTGTTAGGGGTGAAATAATCTGCTTCATTCATCTGCACGATAAAATAAATGCAGCTTTCATAGCCCTCTTCCTTGGCTTTGATGAGGTGGTGGATATGCTTTGTCCCTCGTTCTGTTGGGGCGTCGGGGAAAAGGACGAAATTGTCTCGTTCCAGGGTGACTCCTTTCACCTCGATAAATCCCTTTTCTCCAAGAGCGGACTCATAATAAATATCTAAGCGAGAATCTAAATAGGTCTTTTCCTGCTTGACAAAATCGGGTGCGGCAAAACCCGGCAGCGTACCGGTGGCTAACGCTTCGGCTGCGATTCTGTGGGGGATTTGGGAGTCGATATTGATGAGACGGTTGCCTTTGTAAACAGCAATGAGAGAAGCGGCAGTTTTTCGCGCGGGATTCTGCGACTGTTCTAAAATAACGCGGCATCCCGGTAGAAACAGCTCTTTGCACCTGCCGGTGTTTGGCACATGGACGGTGCAGATTTCTCCCTGCACGTCGACTTTGGCGATAAAGCGATTAGGGCGTTCGATAAAAGTGGCTTCTATGGTGTGTAAATATTTCATAAAACAGAACAGTCCTTTTTTCTGTTTATTGTAACATATTATTTCATTTTTTGCTGATTTATTATTTATCAGATAATCCCTGCTTAACACAATAGATTGTGGTTGACCATGGCGGTGTGTTTCCATATATGGAAAAAAAGTGGAAAAATCTGATTTTTCTTGCAGGAGAATTATCATAGAGCAAGAATATAAGAAAGAAGTCGTTTTTTGTAATTTTATGGATAGCTGTGAGAGCATATGGGAGGCATTGTTTTGCAATATTTATTACCTGCCTTAATGTATAGCGGTATTGCCTTGGTCTTTTGGCTGTTGGATGCCGTGTTGTTTAGTTTTTATGGGCATTTAGATTCTTTTGCCGGTGCACTGTGGGCGGAAGTGCCGTTGTACCGTCTGGTGTTGCGTAGTTTGGTTGCAGGTATTTTGATTGTGGTGGGCTTCCGAAAAAGCAAAGAAATCTATTGCGCCGGCGGTATCATTCAGGATATCGGCTTTGTGGGCAATATGAACCGTCCTTCCCGAGAAAGCGCGGAAAAATGTCAACGATTGGTGTTTTATGGGGAAAAGTTGGCTGGTGCGCTGAAAATGTCGGAAGAGGACATTCTTGCCTATCAGCAGTTGTGTTATTGCTATGATATTGGGAAAATTACTTTGCCCAATTGTATTTTAGAAAGCAAAGAAACCCGTACTGGTTGGGAAAAGGACCGCTGGAATCAGCATAGTGAGGACGGTTATCTCATCGCTTCCATGCTGGTGCCGCTAGCCGGTTGCGCGGAGCTGATTCGTTGCCACCATGAACGGTGGGACGGCAGTGGGCAATTAGGTCTTATCGGCAATCAGATTCCTTTGGGGTGTCGCATTTTCTCCATTGTTTGGGTGTATGACGGGCTGACTCGCCCTGCAAATCCTTATAAACGGGGACTTACTTGCGACGAGGCTGCCAATGAACTGCGTTACTATGCCCACACTGCTCTCGACCCGGAATTAGTAGAGCTTTTCGTCAAGCTGATGAAGGGTAACGGCTTAATGGACGGGGTGAAACAAGGCGTTGCCCTTTCTTTCCGTTAAGATGTCAATAGGTAAAATAAAAGGGACTGCAACAATTGCAGTCCCTTTTTTATGTAAAGTTTTTAAATTCGTTTGTATAAAAATAACCCCAGGAAGAAACCTAAAATGGTGAAAATGCTCACTTTGATTTGCAGACCAAAGGTAAAAGAAATTGCCATTAAATCCAAGGTGAAGGGCGCAAATCCCATGGTGTAGCTGCTGTTTAACATAGGGAAGAAGTTACCGAAAATTTCTCCCAAAAGAGAGCCGAAAATGCTCCCGATGACGATTAAGATAATCAGCATGGCGGTGCTGTTTTTGCCGTATGCCATAAGACTGTTCCTCCTTGGTTTTGCAAAAAATAGAAATCTTTGCATATCATTATATCAGAACAAAATCAAAAGAGGAAGTCACCAAAAGAGGAATTTTCTCAAATAGCAAGAAATTCCTAAGAAAGAATCCAATGTAAGGGGGAACAGCAATGCGGGAAGATTGGGAACAGATAGAACGGGACTATTTATCGCCTCAAGCGGCAAAGAGCTATGGGTCGAAAGGCAGGAAGCGAGCGGAAGAACCTTGCCCCATCCGCACAGAATATCAGCGAGACCGAGACCGTATCCTGCATTGTAAGGCGTTCCGCCGCTTGAAACATAAAACCCAGGTGTTTATCGCGCCGGAGGGGGACCACTACCGTACACGGCTGACTCATACCTTAGAGGTGGCGCAGATTGCGCGGACTATTGCCCGCGCCTTACGGCTTAATGAGGATTTGACGGAAGCTATTGCTCTGGGCCATGACTTGGGGCACACGCCTTTCGGACATAGCGGGGAGCGCGCCATTCAGAAAATCCTGCCTGATTTTCGCCATAACAAACATAGCCTAAGGGTGGTAGACGTGTTGGAAAAGGACGGTAAGGGTCTTAACCTGACTTGGGAAGTGCGGGACGGCATTCTTTCCCACTCGGGGGAAGAATATCTTCCTCAGACATTAGAAGGACAGATTGTCCGCATTGCAGACAGAATCGCTTATGTAAATCATGATTTGGATGACGCTATTCGCAGCGGCACGTTGACTGTGCTGGATGTGCCTGCTCCTTTACGAGAGGAAATGGGACTTTCTCAAGGAGAACGTATTAACTACATGGTATTGGATATTATTAAGAATAGTCAGAATCAACCGGAAGTGAAAATGACGCCTCATGCCTATGATTTGATGATGGCGCTGCGCACTTTTCTCTTTGCGCGGGTTTATCGCAATGAGGCGGCGCTCATCGAGGAAGCAACGGTGGAACGGATGATTCATCGTCTCTATGAATATTATTTGGACCATTTAGAGCTTCTACCGCAGACGGCAGTGCCATCGCCCCCTTATGTTATGGTGTTGGATTATATTGCCGGCATGAGTGATAGCTTTGCCCTGCAAAAGTATGATGAAATAGCCGGGAAGTATGGACGATAAAGAAAGGAAGTAAGCAAACCTCTTTGCCGGTCAGGCTATCTTTGTATGGACGAGATACAAAGCAGGGTTTGACTACTTCCTATGGCTAGTGTAGCCCAAACGGCATCCCATTATACCAATCCCATAGAATCTTTTCCGGTTACTTTTTGGCGGCAGAAAGAAGGAAAAAGTCTAATTGTGGCGAATTGAAATAGAGTTAATTTAGCGAAAGCAGGCGTGGAAATTTTGGCTAGGTTTGTTCCTCCCGAAATTATAGAAGAAATCAGACAAAAGGCTGACATCGTAGAGGTCATTAGCGGTTATGTGTCCTTAAAGAAACAGGGACGTAATTTTGTCGGGTTATGCCCCTTTCACAGCGAGGACACACCCTCTTTTGTTGTGTCCCCCGATAAGCAGATTTATTATTGCTTTGGCTGTCAGCATGGGGGTAATGTCATCAATTTCGTCATGGAGGAAGAGAGTCTCACCCTGCCGGAAGCTGCAGAAAAATTAGCCGACCAATACGGGGTGGTCATTCCCGAGGGACATTATTCCCAAAAGGACCTAGCCCGCCAGCATAAGAAGAAAACTTTTTATGATATGTATGAGCGGGCGGCAGGCTTTTATCAGCAAATGCTCCTAAAAGCGCCCGAAGGTGCGGCGGCGAGAACTTACCTTGCTGGACGTGGCTTGGACCAAAAGACCATTGCTGATTTTAAACTAGGATTTAGCCCGGCGGAGCAGTGGGACGCCCTCTATCAATACCTATCTCAAGCAGGCTTTAAGGAAAGTGATATGGCGGAAGCAGGCTTGGTGACCAAAAGCAGTAAAAACCAGAAATATTACGATAAGTTTCGTAATCGGGTCATGTATCCCATTCTGGATTACAAAGGACAGTTTATTGCCTTTGGCGGGCGGGTATTGGACAAGGAGTTGCCCAAATATCTCAATTCCCAAGATTCGCTGATTTTTAACAAGTCGGAAAATCTCTATGGGCTTTTTGTAGCAGGGCAGTCTATTCGTAAGGAAAATTGCGCCGTGATTATGGAAGGCTACATGGACGTGATTACAGCCCACCAGCATGGAGTAACCAATGCGGTGGCGTCTTTAGGCACTGCCTTTACGCCGGAACACGGACGGCTCTTAAAACGCTATACGGACCATGTGATTCTGGCTTATGACGGAGACGGCGCAGGCACGAAAGCCACCATTCGCGGTATTGACATTTTACGGGAAATGGGCTTTACCATTCAAATCGTTTCTTTCCCCGATGGACAAGACCCCGACGATTTCCTGAAAGCAAATGGCAAAGAAGGCTGGCAGGATTTTGTGACGAAAAAGTCCTTGGGCGTGTTGGATTATAAGCTGAATTTAGCACTAAAAAAATATGATTCTGCAAAGCCGGAAGGAAAAGGCGCTATTGTCAAAGAATTATTACCTGATATTGCAAAATGCAGCAGCTTGGTAGAACGGGACAGTTTTATTGCTTTGGTTGCGAGGGAGTTGGAAGTGCTGCCGGAAAGCATTTATGCGGATTTACGTAAGAACGGCTATCGTATTGATGCGCCTCGGGGGATTGCGCCTAAACGCAACGGTCTCCCGCCTAAGAAAAACCGTAAGGATATGCAGGTGAAAAAGCTCCTCTTGCGGCTAATGCTGGAAAACAAAACGGTATGGCAAAAGATAGAGGAAACATTAGCAGACGAACAATGGGCAGATGAAACCATATTGTTGCTATTGCAAACGGTACGAGACAATCTGGAAACTTATGATTGGCAGCCGGCGAACTTGCTGACGACCCTTTCCGGCGATGGGCAAAACCTGGTGGCAGAAATCCTGGCGGAAGATATGCCGGCAGAGGATGTGGAGGAGCTGGCGACAAGCTGTATTCGTGCCATTAAGATAGACCATTTGCAGCGGGAAATTGCAAAATCCCGCGGTGAATTTGATAAAGTAAAGGGAGACGCAACGCAGGAACTCATCTTGCTCCAAGAAATTTCTGTGATGCAAAAGGAAATCCAGCGGTTAAGCAAATAGCTGATTACGCCGGAAAAGAGGGGGACTTTGGTGAAAGTGGAACAAACGAAAGCAGAAAACTTAAAAAAGTTAATAGAATCTGCCAAGAAAAAGGGCTCTATTTCTTATGGCGAACTTATTGAGGCCGTGGGCGACGCCGAGCTTAGTCCGGAACAAATGGAAGAAATCTATGAAGTTTTGGGACAGCAGGGCATTGAAGTGGGCGGCGAACCGGAAGAAACCATAGAGGCCATGGCAGAAGCTCAGGAGGATATGTCCTCTGGTATTGAGCCGATGGATATTTCTGTTCCCGACGGCATTGCCATTGACGACCCTGTGAGAATGTACTTAAAAGAAATCGGTCGTGTGCCGCTGCTTTCTGCGGAAGAAGAAGTAGAGCTGGCCATGCGTATGGAGCAAGGGGACGAAGAAGCCAAAAGACGGCTTTCTGAAGCCAATCTTCGTCTGGTTGTCAGCATTGCCAAACGGTACGTAGGTAGAGGTATGCTCTTTTTGGATTTAATCCAAGAGGGGAATTTGGGTTTGATTAAAGCGGTGGAAAAATTTGATTTCCGCAAAGGATTCAAATTCAGTACTTACGCTACCTGGTGGATTCGCCAAGCCATTACCCGCGCCATTGCCGACCAGGCGAGAACCATTCGTATCCCTGTCCATATGGTAGAAACCATTAATAAACTCATTCGCATTCAACGGCAGTTGATTCAGGAATTGGGCAGAGACCCGTCTCCGGAAGAAATCGCCAAAGAAATGGACATTCCCACGGAGCGGGTAAGAGAGATTTTAAAAATTTCTCAAGAACCGGTATCCCTGGAAACGCCAATCGGTGAAGAAGAAGACAGCCATTTGGGCGATTTTATTGAGGATGAAGATGCGTTAGCCCCAGCGGAAGCGGCGTCTTTCTTCCTCTTAAAAGAGCAGTTAGATGATGTGTTATGCACGCTGACTGCCAGAGAAAAGAAAGTGTTGCAGTTGCGGTTTGGCTTAGAGGACGGTCGTTCCCGTACCTTGGAAGAGGTTGGGCAGGAATTTGGCGTGACCAGAGAACGGATTCGCCAAATTGAAGCTAAAGCCTTGCGGAAGTTGAGACATCCTAGCCGCAGCAAGAAGTTGAAAGATTATTTGGAATAAAGAGAAGCAGGAACGGCCGTGAATCCTTGATAGATAACACAGCCGTTTTTCACTATTTTCATGTTTTATAGAAAGACATTGCATGGGGAATTACGGGAAAAGGAGTTTAGACAGATGACGACAAATCGAAGCAGTTTTTCCAGTCGATTGGGCTTTGTCATGGCGGCGGCAGGTTCTGCTGTGGGGTTGGGTAATTTATGGCGTTTTCCCTACTTAGCGGCGAAATACGGCGGCGGTATTTTTCTTTTGGTCTATATACTGTTGCTGGTGACCTTTGGCTTTGCTTTAATGATAACGGAAATTGCCATCGGACGGAAAACAAGACTGTCTTGTATCAGCGCATATGGCGCTTTAAATAAACGGTTTGCTTTTTTAGGATGGCTAGCTGCCTTGGTTCCTATTATTATTACGCCTTATTATTGTGTTATCGGCGGATGGGTAATGAAATATTTGTTTGAGTTTACCCGAGGCAATGGACTTACAGCTGCGGGCGACCAATTCTTCGGTAATTTTATTGCGGCGGAAGAATCGGGGCTGTTGGGCAGTCCTGTTCTTTGGTTTGTGCTGTTCATTTTGTTGACAGCGGTGATTGTGGGCTTTGGTGTGGAAAAGGGCATTGAGAAGGCAAGTAAGGTATTGATGCCTGTTTTAGTCGTGCTTTCCATTGTGGTAGCAGGTTTTTCTCTTGCTATTCCCGGGGCAATGGCTGG
>CATIYQ010000071.1 GCA_949739465.1 uncultured Peptococcaceae bacterium
GTGTTTTGTTTGACACTGCCCTTTTCTTATTATAGAATACGGTCAGAGAAAAAGTTTGGTATAATTTTTTCTCTGTTGGGCATATAGTAAAGCAAAGACGAATTTTTTAGGAGGTATACATGAATAGTGAAGCAGCTTGTAGGCAGCTGTCCCATTCTTGGGTAAGGCTAGCCGTCATTCTGCTTACCGCATTATTATTCCTATCATCTTTCGCAGTTTATTTTCTTTTGGAAAAAAATATTGAAATCATCATCGATGGCGAAAGCCGCCAAGTGCTTACCCGAAGTTCTTCTGTGGAAAAAGTATTGGCGGCGGAAGGCATTACGCTAGGGGCTAATGATAAGGTTTTACCTGCATTAGGCGGCAGAGTGCTGAACGGCGCTACCATCCAGGTAACCCGTGCCGTAGAGATGACTGTTCGGGCAGACGGTGAAGAGATTACGATTTCTCACGTTCCTGCCACTACTGAGGAGATATTGGCGGCGGCTAATGTTACCCTCGGTGAAAAGGACTTGGTAAATATGGAGCTGGACGCTATGGTGACAGGGGAAGAACCCATTGAGGTTTCCCGGGTTACTACCAAGGTAGCTTCTTTTATCCAACCTATTGATTATCAGGTAGAACGAATTCCTGATGATACCTTAGAAAAAGGAATTTCCAAAGTCATCGCCAAAGGTCGCGATGGCAAAGAACAGCTTACCGTAGAAGTTTCTTATGCCGACGGTGAAGAAATCGGACGGGTAGAGCTTGCCTCTGCTGTTTTAGAAGAGCCTGAAAACCAAGTGATAGCCATGGGCACGCTGACTCAGGCAAGCAGGGGCGGTAGAGCTTTTGAATTTAACGAAGCCATGGTGGTAGAGGCGACGGCCTATACCTATACCGGGAATCGTACCGCAACAGGGACGAACCCCAAAGTAGGCACTATTGCTGTGGACCCTCGGGTCATTCCCCTGGGCAGTCGGGTGTATGTAGAAGGCTATGGCTTTGCCACAGCGGAAGATACCGGCGGCGCCATTAAAGGCAAGATTATTGATGTGTTCTTAGAAACAGAACACGCTTGCCGTAGCTGGGGACGAAAACAAGTAAAGATTTATGTCTTGGATTAAGCAAACCGTCATAAGACGGTAACGCTTGATGATGAAAAACTGCAACGACACAAAAATAATAATGACTAGGTAAGTTCTCTGGGATAGAGAGAAAAAGGCAACGGATGAAAGTCCGTTGCCTTTTTTATATGAGAAAGAGGTTTTTCGGAAATTTCATTGGAAAATCAGTTGTTTTGTGATATGGTATAAAGAGATATGCAGAAACAGGAAAGGATATGACCATGGCAGAAAAATCCCAAAAGAAATCCCAGGCAAAGTCCCAGGGAAAGACGAAACAACTGATGGCTGCCAGTGATTTTCACGCCAAGAAGAAATGGGGACAAAACTTTCTCTTAGAACCAAAGTTTGTGGAAAAAATCATTGATGCGGCAGATTTAGATAAAGAACAAATCGTTTTAGAAATCGGTCCGGGGCTGGGGGCGCTTACCCGCCAATTGGCGGAGCAGGCAAAGAAAGTGGTAGCAGTGGAAATCGACGGCGAGCTGGTAACGTTGCTCCAAGATATTTTAGCGCCCTATGATAATGTGACCGTTCACCACGGCGACGCTATGAAGGTAGATTTAGAACAGTTAGTTCAATCGGAAGCAGCAGAAGATGGCAGCCCGGTGTATTTTTCTGTGGTGGCAAATCTGCCCTACTATATTACTACGCCTATCGTCATGCGTCTTTTGGAGCAAAACTGGCATTGGCAGAAAATGGTGCTGATGGTGCAAAAGGAAGTAGCAGAACGCATGGTTGCCCCTCCTGGCGGCAAAGACTATGGCGCGTTGTCTCTAGGCGTGCAATATCGGGCAAAGGCAAGTATTGTGACCATCGTGCCGCCGACGGTATTTTATCCCCGTCCACAAGTAGACTCTGCTGTGGTACTGTTGGAGAATCGATTGGAACCGCCTGTGGCAGTGGATAATGAGAAGATTTTCTTTGGGGTGATTAAGGCTGCTTTTGCCCAACGAAGAAAGACGCTGTTAAACGCTTTGGGTAATAGCGGTATTGCAGAAGATAAAGAGCAGGTACAGCAAGTTCTGGAAGACTGCGGTATCTCATGTCAGCGGCGAGGGGAAACCTTATCCCTTGAAGAGTTTGCCGCTATTGCCAACGGCTTTACTTCTTTCGCATAAAAATATATTGAGGAGAATGAAAATGGAAGACAGGTATAAAATCGGTAATAGAATCTTAAAAACCAATTTAGCGGTGTTTTTCTGTTTGCTGTTTGCTTTTTTGACCCATCGTGACAGCGCCTTTTATTCTTCTATCGCTGCTGTGGTGTGTATGCAGAAGTCAACGGATAAGACCATACTTGCAGGGTTTAATCGCTTTATCGGTACGGTTATCGGCGGTATGGTGGGTTTTGGGGTGTTGGAGTCGGCGCGGTTTATTCCCCATTATTATGAGTGGGGCTATCTTTTCACTGTGCCTATCTTAAATATTTTTTTGATTTGGCTTTGTAATACTATTAAGAAACCCGGTTCGGTGGTGATTTGCAGCATTGTTTTTTTAAGTATTGTTACGGATTTCACACGGGATATTCCAAATACCTGGGAATACGCTACTAGCAGAATTGTAGATACCACCATTGGGATTATCTTCGCTGTGATAGTTAATCAGTTTTTCTTTCGTTCTTATGGTGCTGACAGCAAAGAATCAAAAGGTGTTGCAGCAGAGAGTGCTGCCCAAGACCATGTAGAACATCAAGAATAAAATCATTATAAAAAAGAGGACCGGTTGGTCCTCTTTTTTTGGTTTATACTTATTTCGCAAAGGCATGGCTGCCAATTTCAGCGGTTTTGGTGAGGCTGCTAAAGTATTTGCTTTTGGTAACTCTGGGGTTCCAGAAATAGAGACCGCCGTTAGAGGGGTCTTGCCCGCGCATGGCGGCTTCTACCGCTTCATATGCCGTGTCGCTGGGCGTTCTGTTGATAGCATTGGTTCTGACCACAGTAAATTGATTTGGCGCGTAGAGCACTTGGGTCAATGTATTGGGGAATTTCGGGCTGTATACGCGGTTAATGACCGTAGCCGCCACTGCTACCTGCCCTTCAAAGGGTTGGTTGCCGGACTCAGCATATACGACTTTTGCCAGCAAATCAATTTCCGATTGACTAAGATTGATGATATATTTCGGTGTTTCTGTTTCTTGTGGTTGGGATTCTGTTTCCGTTTCCGTTACCGGGGGTGTACTTTCCGTTGGTGGATTGCTTTCTTTTTCCCGCAAATCGTCGGTAGCGTTTACCAAAATATTGGTGATTGTTTCGGCATGAGTATTATATGCTTTGTCTAAAAAAGTTTCTTTTTCGGATTCCTGTTGGATATATTGTTCTGCTAAAGAAGGGTTGGTTTCTTCTGCCAAGGCAACACTGGAGCATACGCCTAAGAGGCAGGAAATGGTCAAAATGAAAATATATTTTTTGTTTTTGTTTATTGTTTTCACAAATAAACTCCTTTCTGTCTAGATAGTAGACACGCTGAATTTGCCGAAACAGACATATTTGCTACTAAACGAAAAGTATTGTTATTATTATACCAGATTTTGTCTCAAAAGTCATTAGCTTATTTTCCCAGTGGTGATAGTGTAACCAATTCAGCAATATTCTATTTATTGTAAACCATTTATATGTTTATGGTTGACAATGAGAATGTTTCTGCTTAGAATAAATTTAATGAAAAAAGAAAGGCGGAAACAGCATGATAGATAAGAAAATTTTCATAGATGAGATTGCTTGCGGTAGGCGGCTTGCCAAAACCGAATTGTTGGATATGGCGACATGGAACCTTGCTCTCTTGCGAGAGCTTGCTGATGGGCTGCGGCAAAAAATGAAGGGCGACAGTTTTGAATTTTGCAGCATTATTAGCGGCAAAAGCGGCAAATGCCCCGAGGATTGTAAATATTGTGCGCAGTCTGCCCATTATCCTACGGAAGTTTCTTGCCATGGATTACTTAACAAAGAGGAGATTCTTGCCTTTGCCAAATTGCAGGAGACCAGCGGCATTGCTCGTTTCTCTGTGGTGACCTCCGGAAAAGCGTTGACCGATGAAGAAATTGACTGCTTGTGTGAGACTTATCAAGCGGTAGGAGATACCTTATCAATTCAGTGCTGTGCTTCTCATGGTTTGCTTACGAAAGAGCAATTTGAGAAACTAAAAGCTGCCGGCGTAACGAGGTATCATAACAATTTAGAAACTTCCCGCCGTTTCTTCCCGCAAATCTGCACGACGCATACTTATGATGATAAAATCGCTGTCATTAAACGTGCCAAAGAAACAGGACTTTCTGTGTGCAGTGGTGGCATTATCGGCTTGGGAGAAACCATGGAAGACCGTATGGATATGGCGCTTCAGCTGCGGGAATTAGGTGTTGATTCTACACCTATCAATGTTTTTAATCCCATTCCCGGTACGCCTCTTGCCCATATGCCTGTTCTTTGCGCAGAAGAAGTTTGGCGGACGGGGGCGTTGTTTCGTCTTGCTCTGCCCGAAAGCGATATTCGCTTGGCAGGGGGGAGAGGGCTTTTGGCTGACCAAGGCAAGGGCGCTTTTCTCTCCGGCGCTAACGCCGCTATTACTGGGGATATGTTGACCACTTCCGGTATTTCTGTTCATAGAGATAAAGAAATCTTGCGGCAAATTGGATTTACTTTTCAGGATTAGCAGGAAAACAAAACTTTCTGTGGAATTGTTAATGGAACGTTTGTTCGATTCTTAATTAAAAGGATGAGGCGTGCCATGAAAGAAATGTGGATAGGCATGGGACTGAGCAGTGTTTTTCTGCTTTTGTTTCTTAGTATACAAGCAATCTGGGTTGGTAAACGGCAGCGAGAGATTGCTGTCGGGCTGAAGCAAATCCGACAAGATATTTTGCAGACCATTGTTGGCAGCGAGCAGGGTATCGTTGCCAAGCAGGGCGAAGTATGGCAGCTGCAAAAGTCTCAAATGGCAATGGTAACAGAGGAAATGCGGCATCTGACCACGACCAATGAAACGCGAATGAACCGTATGTATGATATGGTAAACGGTCAGCTGAAAGAGTTGCGCGTGGAAAATAATCAGGCCATGGAGGAAATGCGCCGTACCGTAGACGAGAAATTACAGCGGAATTTGGAGCAGCGGCTTAATGATTCTTTCCGGTTGGTCAGTGAACGGCTGGAACAGGTCTATCGCGGTTTAGGGGAAATGCAGCAACTGGCTGCCGGGGTCGGCGATCTAAAAAAAGTCCTCGCTAACGTAAAAGTTCGCGGGACTTGGGGAGAAGTGCAGTTGGGGCATATCTTAGAGCAAATCCTTGCGCCGGAGCAATATGCAGTGAATGTGATTACTAAAAAAAGCAGTAACGACCGAGTAGAATTCGCGGTGAAGCTGCCTGCCGCCGGCGAAGAAGGGAATGTAATCTATCTGCCGATTGACGCGAAATTCCCATTGGAGGATTATCATCAGTTATTAGCCGCGGAGGAACGGGGAGACGCGCTTGCCGCCAAAGAAGCTGCTAAACAGCTGGTAAGTCGCGTCAAATCAGAGGCAAAGGCTATTAAGGAAAAATATCTGGACCCGCCTCATACCACTGATTTTGCCATTTTGTTCCTGCCCATTGAGGGGCTTTACGGCGCGGTGCTGCAACAGGAAAATTTATGCGACCAACTGCAACGGGACTATCGGGTGGTTATTGCAGGACCGACTACGCTTGCGGCTCTTCTCAATAGCTTGCAAATGGGATTTCGTACTCTTGCTGTAGAACAGCGAGCAGGAGAAGTTTGGTCTTTGTTGGGCGCGGTAAAAACTGATTTTGGTAGATTTGCGCTTGCCTTGGAAAAAACTCAGAAAAAGTTGCAGGAAGCCAGCAACACCATAGACGATGCTAGCCGCAAAACCCGGGTTATTGAGCGGAAATTACGAGGAGTAGAAGAGCTGCCTGTCGTTGAGAGCAATCGATTGCTTTGGTCGGAAGAAACACTATCTGAACCTGAAGATTAGTTTAACCAAGCGATTTGTTGGGTCGTCGACAGAGGAAATTTTTTTACTTGGGTATCTTCTAATAATTCGCGATTTAAATTGATGGCAGTAATCTGGCTGTTGGCATAGGTTTTGTAATAATAAATGCCCTTATCCGCGTTGATACAGCAACTATATGTGGTGATGTTGCATTGGTCTTCTCTATTGAGCACGCTGCCCTTGGTGACGGCGACTGCGTCTAAGAGGTGGAAAACCTGCGCCATGCTGCTTTCTTCATCTTTATCGCACACGGAGTTGAGGGAGAGATAGGCGGCTTTCACAAAGCGGGAAGCAGGAGAAAAGTCTCCCGGCAGTCCGACACAGCCCATGCCTTGCCCGAATGGTTTGATGTCTGCTGCTTCTGTAAAACAGTTTTGCGGGTAGTTGGAAGTCAGATTGAGATATTGACTGAGATTGGTCAGCTGAAAGCCAAAGGCAGGGTTGTTGGTGAGAACGCCAACAGGATTGTTAAAAACACCTAAACCGTCTCGGGTGTGTTCCAGCACGATAGAGCTATCCTTATCTGCAATATGCCAATGAAGGGGCGTATTGGGGATATCCTTCCGAAAGGGCAAATCAATCAGGTGTGTGCTTGACAACAGCACCCGAACTTCTGTAAGATTGGCGCACTGTCCCAATATCCACGGGATGAACTCAAAAGGCGTAATATTGATTTTGTTGGGTGTTTGCTCTTGGGGATAGTATGCATTGTCGGGAAAATTCAAAGCAGCAATGCAAAGACCTTTTTCATTGACAGCGTCGGCATAGAGGGGGTAGCCGTCTACTTCCATCCCCATACCAAGGATGGCGTAATGATTGGTGAGTTGGGCAGTTTTCCGCAGGATAAAAGGATAATTCCGCGGGGTGAAAATAACGGCGCTGTTTAATTCATAATCCAAGTCCATGGTTCGTCCAAAATAAAAATCTTCTGTTTTTATAGCCAGGCTGGTACACATA
>CATIYQ010000072.1 GCA_949739465.1 uncultured Peptococcaceae bacterium
ATGGAAGCAGCGCTCCGCACCGTTTATGAAGTACTGACCGGAAAAACCTTAGAAAAATTAGATTTCCATGACGTACGAGGCTTTGAAGGTATCAAAGAAGCTGTTATTGATATCAACGGTACAGCGGTAAAAGTAGCCATCGTTCACGGCTTAGGCAATGCCCGAAAGATTATGAACGACGTGAAAGCAGGCATTGCCGACTATCACTTCATCGAAATCATGGCTTGCCCCGGCGGCTGCATTGGCGGCGGCGGCAACCCTATCAAGACTTGGGCAAAAATGGCAGAACGGTACAAAGCCATTTACGAACTGGATAAAGACTTGCCTATCCGGAAATCCCATGAAAATCCTGCTATCAAGCAAATCTATGATGAATTCTTAGGAAAACCGCTGGGAGAAAAATCTCACCACTTATTGCATACCCATTATGTAAACAGAAAAGATTTACTCAGATAAAACCATACAAAAAAGGAGCTTAGCATTAGCTAAGCTCCTTTTCTTTTGCTATTTATTTAATTTCAGTAAAATCGCCTTCTTGGACCAGCTCTGCGCCGCATTGGGTGCAGAAGTCCTCTTCCGACTCGCTGTAACCGCAATTGGGACAAGTACGGTCGTTGCTTTCCGGTTTTGCCGTAGTTTCCACCGTCTCGGCAACAGGCGCGCTGACAATAGCCGCGTCGTTTTTAATAGCTTCTATTTTCTTGGTCAGCTCCAATACCTTTTGCTGCTCTGCCAAGATACTCACGCAATGCTGATAAGCAGGACTATCCGTCTTATATTTTTCCTGTTCAAACATAAGTTTGCCGATTTCCTCATAGAGATTGCGGACTTTCTTTTCCGATTTACTGATTTCATTATTCAGTTTCGCGATTTCCGCCAGCTCCTTAGTTTTATCTGCTACCGCCCCCGCGGCAGTGCTTAACTTCTTGCCAATATCATCAAAAAATGCCATGGTAAAACCCTCCTTGGTTTTCTCTTCTTCTCTTTATTGTATCCACCTTTTCTGAAAAAAGCAATAAAATAGAAAACTGCCTCTTACAGAAAATAAAACTGTAAGAGGCAGTCAGTAATTCTTTGTTCTCAAGTGGAGATGTTCTATTTGATTTCCGCAATGACAGCGTTAGCAAATTCCATGGTAGAAGCTGTACCGCCTAAGTCAACGGTAACGGTTTTGCCGTCTTTGATAACTTTTGCAACAGCCTGTTCTATCATATCCCCTTTTGCCTGCTCGCCAATATGTTTTAACATTAAGCAAGAGGAAAGAATGGTAGCGGTAGGATTAGCAATACCTTGCCCTACGATAGTAGGCGCTGTACCGTGGATTGGTTCAAAGAGAGCGATTTTTTCACCAATGTTTGCCCCTGGTGCAATACCAAGACCCCCGACTAAGCCAGCGCACAAGTCGGAGAGAATGTCGCCGTATAAGTTAGGCATTACCAAAACGTCATATTCTTCCGGCGCATAAACGAGACGCATGGACATGGCGTCAGCGATGACGTCTTCCGCTTGGATTTGCGGGTATTCCGGCGCAATCTGACGGAAAATATCCAAGTACATACCGTCCGTGCATTTCATAATGTTAGCTTTGTGTACGGCAGTTACCTTTTTCCGTCCTTCTTTGATGGCATATTCAAATGCCCAGCGAATGATACGTTCACAACCTTTGCGAGTGAAAATTTTAATGCTTTCCGCAGCATCTGGTCCTACCATGTGTTCGATACCTGCATACAAATCCTCGGTGTTTTCCCGCACCACTACCAAGTCGATATTGTCATAACGGGAATAAACGCCGGGATAGGTTTTGGCAGGACGAAGGTTCACATAGAGGTCGAAATGTTTCCGCATAGCAACGTTTACGCTGCGGAACCCCGTGCCTACTGGAGTAGTCAGAGGTCCTTTAAAAGCAACGCCGTTTTTTTCGATAGAAGCCAAGGTTTCTTCCGGTAACGGATTGCCACATTTTTGATACATGCAGTCCCCTGCATATTGTACGTCCCAGTCGATGTTTGCGCCTGCCGCGTCTAATACCTTTACTGCTGCTTCTGTTACTTCCGGACCAATGCCGTCGCCAGGGATTAAAGTAATCTTATGCATATTGCCGCCTCCTAAAATTTTTCTTTGTTTTATGTAAGAATTTTATTGGTTTTGCTTTTTGGTGTAGTTAAGTAAGCCCCCAGCCAGCAAAATATCTTTTTGCCGTTCCGAGAGAGGCAACACTACTTCGATTTCTTTGCCTTTGGTTTCGTTGGTGACAATAATATGTTTGCCGCCTACCGCCTGTTCCAGCTGTTCCCGGATATTTTTCAGCACCAATACATCTTCTTGGTCCATAGCGTCATAATCTGCTTCACTCGCAAAAGCCAGCGGCAAGATACCGTTATTCATCAAGTTTGCCATATGAATACGAGCAAAGGATTTTGCCAGCACCCCTTTGATGCCTAATTGCAAGGGAGCAAGAGCCGCATGTTCCCGGCTGGAGCCTTGCCCATAGTTTGCCCCGGCAATGATGAAACCGCCGCCGGCTTCTTTTGCCCGAGCAGGAAAGCCTGGGTCACAT
>CATIYQ010000073.1 GCA_949739465.1 uncultured Peptococcaceae bacterium
GATAAAATCAATTGATAAGTTTTGACAGGCAATGTCATCATTAGGTAGCCTTCGTCCTGCAAGAGATTTTTGGTGAAGCGCTGAATCAAGGTGAGAACAGTCAAAACGAGGACAGCAAAACAAAGCCCAAAGAAAATGGTATTGCTAATTCTGGTGGCAAGATTCCAAGCGTTGCTATTGGTGAAAAGCCCGGAAATAAAGGCGGAAAGAAGTAAGACACCATATAGTGGTAAGAATGTTTTTGCGGTGGATTTGAATTCATATTTTAATAATTTGCCTAACATTTGAATACCTCCCGAAATAGCGCATCAATGGATTTGCCTCGTTCTTCACGGATTTTATCCACAGATTCATCTAAGACGATATTACCTTGATTGAGAAAAATAATGTTGTCGAAGATTTGCTCTACGTCTTGAATGAGGTGGGTGGAAAGAAGAATAGATGCATTGTTGTTGTAGTTGGTAAGAATGGTTTTTAAAATATAATCTCGGGCGGCAGGGTCTACGCCGCCGATGGGTTCGTCTAAGAGATATAATTCGGCCTCTCTTGCCATGACCAGGATGAGCTGAACTTTTTCTTTATTCCCTTTAGAGAGTGTTTTTAGTTTTACCGTCTCGTCAATGCTTAAATCCTTGAGCATAGCTTTGGCTTTTTCCGTATTGAAGTTCTCATAGAAATCGGCGAAGAAGCGGAGCAAGTCCTTAATCGTCATCCATTCGTTGAGGTAGGTCTTATCAGGGAGATATGCCACGATTTTTTTGCTTTCGACGCCCGGGGCGATGCCGTTAATCAGCACTTCTCCTGTGGTAGGCTGCAACAGTCCGTTGATGAGCTTGATGAGGGTGGTTTTGCCGCTGCCGTTAGGACCTAATAGCCCTACGATTTTGCCTCGTTCTATCGATAGATTGACGGTGTTTAAGGCTTGCTTTCTGTCATAGATTTTTGATAAGTTTTTACATTCTAATAACGCTGTCATTTGATTTCACCTTCCTGCAAAAGATTGGCAAGTAAATCAATAATCTCCTGCCGTTTTAGCCCGATGGTTTTCATATTGGCGATAAATTCTTTGATTTGTTGTTCCGCCAGATTTTTTTGCAATACTTTAATCATATTCTCGTCCTCCGTAACAAAACGACCGTTGGTTCTTTGGCTGTATAAGAGGTTTTCCCGTTCTAATTCTGTAAGAGCCCGTTGCATGGTGTTGGGGTTCACGCCTGTTTCCATTGCCAGGTCTCTTACAGAGGGAATCTTGCTGCCGGGGGGATAGATGCCTGTAATAATATTTATTTTTAACTGTTCCATTAGTTGCAAATAGATGGGTCTATTTGCATCAAACTCCCAAGACATATTGCCACCCTCCTTTATTCAGTATTATTGTATTAACTGCTTAATACAATAATACTGATAATAATATAATTTGTCAAGGGTGGTTTTAAAATTTTTCCGAAAAGGTAGTAAAATATAAAAAATGCTGTATAATAAAACTAATTATTTAGGCGGGAGGTAGATATCCATGACAGAATCTTGTACTCATAACTGTGAGACTTGCGGTAAAACTTGCAATGAACGAACAAGAGACCCAAAAAGTTTTTTAGCCGAAACCAATCCTTTGAGTAAGGTTAACCGTGTAATCGGTATTGTCAGCGGGAAAGGCGGTGTGGGAAAATCTCTGGTAACGGGAATGTTAGCGGCGGCTACCCGCAGACAAGGACAGTCGGTGTCGATTTTAGACGGGGATATTACAGGACCATCTATTCCCAAAATGTTTGGTATCACAGAAAAAGCCCAAGGCATGGATAACTATATATTACCTGCTGCTACCAAAACCGGCATGACCGTTATGTCTATCAATATGCTGTTGGAAAACGATACGGATCCAGTAGTGTGGCGTGGGCCCATTATTGCTAACATGGTGAAACAATTCTGGACCGATGTGGTTTGGGGGGAAGTAGACGCCATGTTTGTGGATATGCCGCCGGGTAGAGGTGATGTGCCGTTCACGGTGTTCCAGTCCATTCCCTTGGACGGTATCATCATTGTCACCTCTCCTCAGGAATTGGTCTCTATGATTGTTGCCAAAGCAGTGAAAATGGCAGAATTAATGAATATTCCTATCCTAGGCGTGGTGGAGAATATGAGTTATATCTCCTGTCCTGATTGCGACAAAAAGATTTCTGTGTTCGGGGAAAGCCATGTAGAAGAAATCTGTAATGAATTTCATTTACCGCTCTTAGGAAAAATTCCTATTGACCCACAGCTGGCGGCAGCATGTGACAAAGGCTTGGTAGAAATGTTCGATGCGCCATACTTTGACGCCATTGCCGAGAAAATAAAATAAAAAAGAACGGCTGGGAAAGCCGTTCTTTTTTTATGGCAAGATTTTATCTTAAAGAATTTGGTTAATCCTTTCTCCTTTGAGCCAAGTGGTGATATTATCAAAGGCGATTTCTGCCCGAGTAACCAATGCTTCTTTGGTAGCAAAGCCTACATGAGGGGCAAGTACTGTATTTTTGGCGTGAAGTAACGGGTGGTCAGCGGGAACAGGCGGTTCCATTTCAAAGACATCTAAGCCTGCGCCGCGAATAGCGCCGCTGTTTAGCGCAGCTGCTAAAGCCTGGCTGTCTACTACCGGACCTCTGGCAGTGTTGATGAGACAGGCAGTTGGTTTCATTTTTGCGATGGCTTCTTTACCGATTAAGCCTTTGGTTTCAGCGTTTAACGGGCAGTTAACGGATACAAAGTCGCTTGCGGACATCAGTTCGTCCAAAGATACATAGGAAACGCCCATATCAAGAGCGGCTTGTTTCTCACTGCGGCTGTAAGCGATAACCTTCATGCCCAGAGCTTTGCCGATTTCCGCCACACGAAGACCGATAGCTCCGGTGCCGATGACTCCTAAGGTTTTGCCTTTTAACTCTGTGCCAATCATATTGCCTTTGTTTTGAGAGGCGCGTGTTGCAGCATCACAAGGGAGCATAAAGCGAGACAATGCAATCATAAAGCCCAAGGTCAGCTCCGCTACGGCAAAGGTAGAGTAGCCTGCTGCATTGGAAACGGCGATGTTTTGGGTGCGGCAAGCGTCTAAGCCCACATGGTCTGTACCGGTGAAGGCAACGGAAAGCATTTTTAAGTTGGGACACTGGGTAATCGCGTTGTTTGAAAAGGGATAGTTGGCAATGATAGCCACATCGGCGTCTTTTACACGGCTGACTAAATCCGCCTCGTCTGCTGGACGGCTGTCAAAAGCCACAAAGTCATGGTCTGCCAGTAACTGACTTAAATTGGTCAAAATTTCGGGAGCGATGCCTAATGGCTCTGCAAGTACAATACGCATATGGATTCCTCCTGTTTTCGGTAGATTTTTTCCAAAAGACTGATTTGCTAAGTTCATTCTAACATCTTTTCGGTTATGGTTCAATGAAAGAAAAAGAGCAATCTTGATTCAGATTGCTCTTTGGTGGTTTGTGTTGTTGTTATGATTCCCAATCTTCCTCGGGAATGAGCATGATGAGAATAGGGGAGTCGGAGCCGCTGGGCGCCATGTAGGTAAGGGTTTTGGTTTCGCCCGCTTCTAACGTACCGATAATTACACCGTTGTGGCTGCCTTTGAGCAGACCACTGTTGGCAAGGTAGCAGAGGCTTCCGTCAAAATTGATAAGAGAGCCTTGGAACATGGTGCCTCTGGGGTTGAGCATAACGCCGACTTTTTTCTCTGCCGTAATAGTGATATGATGCAGTACACCGCGGTTGCCGTTATTGAAAGTCGGGGTATTGGTCATAGCGTCGTTGCCTTGGAGATAGTAGCCTTCATAAGCGTCTTCTCTGCCTATGATAATCTTTTCGATTTCTTTGCCGCTGGCAGTGACCGACATGTTAATAGTGGCATTGGCAAAGGTACCGCGAATGTGGGTGAGAATTTTATCCAGTTTTACCAGCTGGGTAACGTCAGGATTTTTCATGGTATCCGGTACGGAACAAATGGTGAACTCTAAAGGTTCCGGACATGATACGTCAATGAGACCTGCTACCAAGTCGTCGATGGCCAAGGCTCTCTGTCCTTGGTTGATGATATATTGTTCTCCCGGCTGGATGGTAACGGTTTTACTGTTTATTTCTCCTTGGAGATAGTTGACTACTACCTGTTGTCCTACCTGCAACACATCAGGCCATGGACCGACTTGGGCTTTTTTGCCGATGGTCAGGGTGATTGGGTGGTCGCTGGTGTTTCTGGCAATTGCCCAGATATTGATTTTGTAAGTAGCTGTATTTCTGTGGTGAAAACGCAGGCGAATATTGCCGCTAGCGCTGTCCTGATACAAAATTCCTGTCATAGAAACCTTTTCCGGGTTATTGCTGGCAAGGAGGGTGACAGGTTGATGGGAGATGTCGGTGATTTCTGCTGCGGGATAGTTGTTGTAGTTAATGTTGTTGTGGTTTAAGTAAATTTCTCCCGGTACAACCGATTGGAATTTATAGGCAAGCTCAGAGAAGACTTCCCGTTTGTAGACTTGAATATCTAAGGTTTGCGGCTCGCTCCAATTGCCATAAGCGTCTTTTACCTGGAGGGCAACGGTAACAAAGCCAGGATACCAGAAACTTCTCGGTTTTTCGGTGACTTCTTGGGTTTCTCCTTTTTCGTCTTTCCAGGTATAGGTGTAGCGGGTCTGGGTGATTTCTTCCCAATGTTCGTTAGACGCGGTGTAGGAAAAATCAATGTCCTCGCCGGGGTAAAGTCGTGTGGTTGTAGCGTTAAATTTAGTGATAACAGGAGGTTCGTTAACTAAGATTTCAATGGTTTGTGTGGTCCAGTTGCTCCAAACATTTTTGGCGTTTTTCACTCGTAGACTGATATCATAAATACCTGCCGGCGGATAGGAAAATGTTTTGCTTAAATCATGGGTGGAAGTAACAAGCTCGCCGTCTTTTTCTACTTTCCATTCCCGATCAATAATGGCGTTGCCGACAGGGTCATAGCTGTAATCGTACAGGGTCAGCATTTGTCCTGCCGTAACAGTGCTTTCTTGTTTAAAATCTGCAATAGGGAGAATCACTTCCCGACTGGGCGTGACAATGGTAATCTGCTTAGTGACAGCGTCATAACTTACCGTGCAGCCGAATACCTCTGCCAAAAGCCGCAACGGCACGAAGGTATAGCCGTCCTTTTCTACTGGGGGTAAGGGAGCTTGATATAAGACTTCGCCATCTAACACGGTGTTATTGGTCAAATCAATGGTTACGGTTTTATCAGGGGAGATAATGGTTACGGTTTTACTGGCTTGGTCCCAGTTTACCGTAGCTTTTAAAATGTCTTGGGTTAGGAACCGTAGGGGAACCATTGTCACATCCTGATCTACATAAGGCGCTGCTGCCATGAGGATTTTATCGGCATTGACGGTTGCCGTTGTGTTGGCGGGATAGAGAATCACTTTATCATGAATCTGTATCACATTGGGCTTATTCTCGCTGGGTTGAGGTGTTACCGTATCTGCTCCTTCTGTCTGTTGGTTTTCACTGTCAGAAGGTATATTATTTGTCTCTGAGTTTGCAGCTGTGTTAGTCTGGGTGTCATTAGGGGTGTCGGTGGTTTCTTCTGCCCAGGCAGGTAGTGCAAATAAAAGGCAGGCGCTGACAAGAGCAGTTAGAATTGTTTTTTTTGCAGACATGTTTTCAACCTTCTTTTCCTGTTATTCTTTGTTACAAATATGTTTAGACGAAAATAATTTAATTTTGTTCTCTTATTTGACCAATTAAAAAATAGTATATCATATTTTATAGGAAAGAAAAACCGAAATTGCCCGATTACCATAATTTGTTTTATTATTGACAGCCGGATGGTTTTATTCCATAATAAGATATCGATGGTCAAATAAAAAAAACGAAGGGAACTTTTTCTTTTTATTTGCCGTCTAAGAAGTAAAAATAAAATCTAATGAAATCTGGGAGGAACTTAAATGAAGAAAAAATATGTAGCTTTTGCCCTTTCTTTGGTTTGCATGATGTGTGCTTTTGTGGGTTGCGGTAAGGACGATGCCGATAAGGAACCGGAAAAACAACCGGCTGTTGCCGATATCATGACGGCTGTTCTGGCAAACGTACAGGAAACCGGTGGGATGAACGATGTGACTACAGAGGAATTTTTTGTAGAACAACTGAAAACAGAAGGTTTGCTTTCTGTGGAAGGATTGGCAGAATACAGCATTTACATGAATATGATGAATATTCGGACAGATGAAATCGGTATTTTCAAAATGACAAGCGCTGACCAGGCCGACGCCATGAAAGAAGCTGTTAAAACCCATGTAGAAAATAAAATTGCCGGCTGGATGCCTGGTTATATGCCTGATGAAATTGATAAAATGGAAAATTACACCATTATCTCCAAAGGCAACTATGTGATGTATCTCATTGCCAGCGATGCAGATAAAGCAGCTGCGGAAGAACAATTTAACGCTGCATTCAAATAAAAACAGCAAAGATTTTATAGGAAAAGAGCGTCGCAAGAAAGCGGCGCTCTTTTTATGATTGGGTTCGTTATGGATTTTCTGACCGATTTTTGGTATCTTAATATTAGTATCTGAACCATAGGGAAAAAGATTTTTGGAGCGAGGTTTGTCATGGTTTTTTCCGGTATCAATTTTTTATTTTACTTTTTACCTTGCATATTGCTGCTTTATTATCTGATGCCCAGGAAAGGCAAAAATTTTCTGCTGTTTTTTGGAAGTCTGTTTTTCTATGCCTGGGGAGAGCCTGTTTATGTAGTCTTGATGATTTTTTCCAGTGTAGTGGATTATCTCAATGGTTTGGGTATTGAAAAAAACAGGGACAAACCCCGCCGCGCTAAGTTATTTTTATGCCTCTCTGTCTTGATTAACCTGGCGTTGCTGGGCTTTTTCAAATATGCGGATTTTCTTATCAGCAATATAAATGCTCTTTTGGGTACGGCATTGCCGTTATTAGAGCTGCCGTTGCCCATTGGGATTTCTTTTTATACCTTTCAGACCATGTCTTATACCATTGATGTGTACCGCAATGAAACACCGGTGCAGCGGAATTTTATTGCCTTTGCTACCTATGTATCCTTATTTCCGCAGCTTATTGCAGGTCCTATCGTCCGTTATCGGGACGTGTCCGAGCAAATGCTGGGGCGGAAGGAATCTGTCTCTCTCTTTGCCCAAGGGGTAGAGAGATTCCTTATCGGACTGGGGAAAAAGGTGTTGCTTGCCAATAACATGGGGTTTATCTGGAATGAGCTGCTGAAAATCCCTGTATCTGAAATGTCTGTGGCAACGGCTTGGCTGGGGGTATTTGCCTTTACATTCCAGATTTATTTTGACTTTAGCGGTTATTCCGATATGGCTATTGGCCTGGGAAAAATGTTTGGCTTTACCTTTCCGGAGAACTTCAATTATCCTTATATTTCCAAAAGTATCAGTGAGTTTTGGCGGCGGTGGCATATTTCTCTGGGCACTTGGTTTCGGGAATATGTGTATATTCCCTTAGGCGGTAACCGTTGCCGTAAGTTATTGCAATACCGCAATATTTTCGCTGTTTGGTTCCTAACGGGGCTATGGCATGGGGCGAACTGGAACTTTATCATTTGGGGGCTGTATTTCGGTATCATCATCATGGCGGAAAAAGCCTTCCTGCAAAAAGCCTTAAATCGTCTGCCTGATTGGCTGCAACATTGTTACGCTTTGTTCTTCATTTGTTTCGGCTGGGTGCTGTTTTATTTTGAAGACGGACGTATGCTGGGGCAATATGTCGTCACCCTTTTCGGCGGCTATGGCAATCCTTGGTGGGATGGTCATTGCCCTTATTATCTTACCAGTTATTTTCTATTGTGGCTGGCGGCGGTTATCGGCTCCATGCCGTTGCTGAAAAACCTCTGGCAAAGAAAACTGCAATCAGTGATAAGTAAAAATCAGTCGGTGCAATATGGCGTTCTTTTGTCGGCAAAGGGTGTGGCGTTATTGGTAGTGTTTGTGATGGCGGTGGCATTCTTAGTCAATGATTCTTATAATCCCTTCTTGTATTTTCGTTTTTAGGCGGTGAGAAAGATGATGGCAAATATCAAACAACGATATGATAAAATACTGGTCGGCGTTTTTGTTTTGGTGTTAGGCGGTTTTATGGTTTTGTCGTTCTGGTTGCCCGACCAATCTTTCTCTCCCGAAGAAAATCGCGTTCTTCAGCAAGCGCCTGCCTTTTCCTGGCGGCAGTTGTATGAAGGCAAATGGACAGAAAAATGGGATAAATATGTGTCCGACCAATTCCCCGGCAGAAATCTCTGGATTAGCGGTAAAAGCCTGCTGCAAAAAACGGTGGGACAAAAGGATATTAACGGTGTTTACCTGGGGAAGAATGATTATCTTTTGCAAAAATTGGACCTGCCTGATGATGCAAACCTTGCCGTCAATGTGCAGGCGATTACTGCTTTTGCGGAGAACCATCCCAATTATCATGTAAAAATGGCGTTGATACCAACTTCTACGGCAGTGTTGGTCGATTATTTACCCCGTTATGCCCAAGCAGTAGATGAGGTTGCTTTGATTGGGGAGATAAAAGAAGGATTGGCGGAGGATATTCCTTTTCTCTCTTTGTATCCCGGTTTGTCCGCGCACCGGGAGGAATCGATTTATTATCGTACCGACCACCATTGGACCACGTTGGGCGCGTACTATGGTTATGTTGCTTTAGGTGACTTGTTGGGGTATACGCCTCATCCCTTGACTGACTTTACCAGAGAGCAGGTTAGTGACAGCTTTTACGGTACGCTTTATTCTAAGGGGAATTTTTCTTTTGTGCCCCCTGATACGGTGGAATTATTTCACCCGAAAGGGGAGACGGAGAATCATATCAAGGTGACGGTGATAGATGACGACACAGAATATGACAGCTTTTATCAGAGGGATAAATTATTGGAAAAAGACCATTACAGCATATTTTTAGGCGGAAATCACGCCTATGTGAAAATAGAAACGGGAGCGGGAACAGGGAAAAAACTGCACCTCATCAAAGATTCTTTTTCCCATAGCTTAGCGCCTTTTTTAGCTTTGCACTATGATGAAATTCATCTTTACGATTTGCGGTATTTTCGCTATGCCTTTGATGATTATATCAAGGGCGGCCAAGATGAAGATGTGTTGATTTTATATAACATGGCGTCATTTTTCCAGGAAGGGACTATTAAAGATTTGCAATACAAATAAATAGAAACAGAAAAGAGAGCATATAGATGAATATATGCTCTCTTTTCTGTTGGAGTACTGTCGGTTATTTGACACTAGGAAGAAAATAGAGTATCTTAAAAGAAGAAGAGAATTATGATGAAAATCAGGAGAAAATGGAGGTATGATAATGGACGAAAACAAAGAAGAATTAGAAACTTCTACTACTGAGGAGGCGTTGCAAGCTGGAGAAATCAGTGGGGAAGTTGCTGATGAGGAAGAAGTTGTTGTAGCAGTAGAAGTAGAGACAGTAGAAACTGCTCAACCCATAGAACCGACGGAGGAATTGATGGTTGCGCCTACCGAGGAAGTGGTAGCCGTTACAGAAACGCCTGCACCTGCACAGGATGGAATCCAACCACCGAAAAAGAAGAAAACAGGACTCATTGTCGGTATCGTTATTGCCGCTATTGTAGTGGGTGGTGCAGCCTTTGCTATGCTGGGTGGTGATTCGGGACCGAAGAAAATCGTCAAAGAAGCCATTGCTAACAGCTATGCCCAAAGCGAAGCATTGACCCAACAGATGCAGGAAGAAATTCCTTTTATGAAAAAATCTGCCGAGTTGGTTGACAAAACCGTTCACGCCGATTTTAACTTTAAGTTAAACGCGTTAAGCGGTGTGGAAGGTGCGGAAGCCTTTAATTTCTTATTCTCCGGCGCAAGCATCCAGGGGAATGTAGAAATGACCCCGGACGCGGACACCATGTCTTTTGACGGCGCATTGTACTTATTGGGCAGAGAATTTATTTCCGCTAAACTGTATCAATCTCCCGACGCTATTGCCTTTGGTCTTCCTTCTATCAGCAAGAAAATCGTCGGCATTGATTTGAATACCTACAAAAAAGACATCGAAAGCAGTCCCTTAAAAGACGCGGGTATGGATGTGGATACTTTGCTTGACAGCATCGACGAAATGAAAGACAGCTTAAAAGCAAGCAATGTTTCTAACAAAGAAATGGAAGCAATGGTAGACAAAGTCCAGAAAATGACAGAAAACATGCTGGATAAAGCCACCTATGAACAAGGCGAAACGGTAAACGGCATTACCAAGTACACCGTAACCATCGCGCCGAAAGATGTGAAAAATTATACCGTATCTCTGGTGGAATACATTATGATGGATTCTCCGTTCCGCGCTATTTACGAAACGGAATACGAGGCTGCTATGGCATATGAAGACGGCGATTATGCAACTGATATGAAAGAAGCGTTGAACGTCATCAGAGAAAATCTGCCTGACTTTGCCATAGAAATCGTTTATGACATTGATGAAAATACGGAAATTGTTCGTATGGAAATGAATATTACCACACCGAACGCTGCTGCCGACGACTCTGTGAAATTAGAAAAATTCACTATCGTTTGTGAAAATGAGGGTGCTAGCAGCGATATTCAGGGTGAAATCTCCATGTCTGTGGACGGTGAAACATTAGATATGATTTTAACCGGTAATGCTGCTTATGTTGATAAGGTTTATAATATTACGTTTGTTCTGGGCATGATGATGGACGAAGAACAAATGAATGTCTCCTTTGGTTATGAAGTGGACGGCAACACAACAGAAGACAATATCAATCTGGAAATGATGATTACCGTTGATGAACAGGAACTCTTCGAACTGTATTGTGAAGGGGATGCTTATGTAGACGGGGAAGCTGTTGTCTACAATTTTGACCACTTGGGTATGAATCTGCGGGACGATATGGAGTCTATGGGCTTTGATTTCTCCCTGATGATGAAAGAATACGCCATTGACAAAGTTACCGAAGTTGGTTACACCAATCTCTTCACCATGAGCGAAATGGAATTAATGAATTGGATGATGGAATATAATAACGGTTTCAATCAATTGTTAGGCAATTTAGACGCGTTGGAATAAACGGAATGTCTTGTGTTGTTATAAGAAAAAGACCTTTCTCTTTATAGAGAAGGGTCTTTTTTTATCGGACGCACACGTCATAGGCGGGGACGGCATAGTATGATACAGAAATTAGGGTAAAAAAAGAGCCGCTCTCGCAGATGAAGTACGATGGGCGGCTAGTAGATAACAGCGCGAACGACGCGCCCTTATCGTGGAGGGGGATAAAGCCTGTTACAATGGATTGTTGCGGTACCGGCTCAACATAAATAAGACATTGTAAGGCATGGCGCACTTCTGATATCCCTAATTTTCAGAAGCGGAGAAAGCATATGTGGTTGCTTTCTGCTTTTATTATATGCAGGACATCTTATTTGGTGTCTTTTTCCGGGGACAAATCGCTTTTTACAGGACAAGCTGCTTTGATAACAAGAAATTTCTATTGTCAAAAAGTATGAAATGCTCTATACTTTTTAGTAGGATTGTTTTGTCTTTATATGTAGAAATAGTTTATATTTTATTTTTTCAGAAAGGGGCGTGAATATCAGATGTCATCAGCAATCGCAAAAGAGAATAAAGGTCCGGGCTTATTCAGCAATGTGAAAAACGACGTCATTGCAGGGATTACCGTATCTGTTGTTGCGCTGCCGTTGGCGCTGGCATTCGGGGTTGCCAGCGGACTTGGCGCGGTTGCCGGTCTGTATGGCGCTATTTTTTGTGGTTTCTTTGCTTCGTTATTCGGAGGAACGAAAGCGCAAGTAACAGGACCGACCGGTCCGATGACGGTTGTTACCGCTACAGTGGTTGGCACTTATGGCAGAGAATATGCGTTGCTCGCTATTTTGCTTGCCGGTTTATTGCAGATTATTTTTGGTTTTCTCAAGTTGGGTTCTTTGGTACGGTTGATTCCTTATCCTGTTGTTTCCGGTTTCATGGACGGGATTGCTGTCATCATTATCATGCAGCAAAAAGATTATTTTTTGCAAGCGCCGCTGGTTGCGGTAGTCACCATGATTCTCATGTGGGTTATTCCCCGTATCAATAAGAAGTTGCCGGCGTCGTTAATCGCATTGATTTTAGGGACGGTATTTGCTATTTATATTGCGCCGATGTTTGAAGGCGGTTTTTTGGTACGGAATATTGAAACCATTGGTGCTATTCCTCAGGGCTTGCCAAAGTTTTCCTTTCCGCAAATCACAGATTTTTCTGTGGTGAAAAATGTAATTTCTCCTGCTTTTACCTTGGCGATTTTAGGCAGTATTGACTCACTTCTCACTTCTGTTGTGGTAGATGGTATTACTAATAGCAAACATAACAGCAACAAAGAGTTAATGGGACAAGGGATTGGGAATGCAATTTCCAGTTTGTTCGGGGGTATGGGCGGTGCAGGGGCAACCGTTCGTTCTGTGGTAAATGTCAGAGAAGGGGGGCAAACCCCTCTTTCCGGTATGGTGCACAGCATCATGCTTTTGATGGTGCTTTTGGTATTAGCGCCTGTTGCCAGCATTGTTCCTATGTCGGTGCTTGCCGGTATTTTGATTGTAACCGGGCTTGGTATGTTTGATATCCCGGGGATTAAGGATATGAAAATCCAGCCCATTACGGATACCATCGTTATGATTTTGACCTTTGTTCTTACCGTAGCCGTAGACTTAATCGTTGCCGTAGGTGTCGGGATGTTATTTGCTTGTCTCTTCTTTATCCGCGATATGGTAAAATTAAGAGTCAGCGAAAAATCCTTAGATACCTTGCCGATTTCCGATGTGATTCGTGTGAATGCAGAACAATCCGGTTTGAAGGTTTGTTCCGTAGACGGTCCGTTGTTCTTCGGTACGGCTGAATTTGTTTCCAATTTGCTGCAAAAGCAAAGAGGGGAAAAATATCTGGTTATCGATATCCACCATGTAGAGGTGATGGACGCTACCGGGGCAAAAGCCCTTCGGGACAGCATCATCAAGCTGCAGGAACAAGGTATCATGGTGACCTTAGCCGGTATGCCCAAACGAATTGAAAAGATTATGAATCGTATGCAGGTAATCGAAACGGTACGGGCTGACCGCTGTTTCAAATATGCCAGTGAAGCGGTGGTATATACGGTGGATTATCACGAGTTGATTTCTGGTATCAAAGGTGATATAATAAGATTTAATAATGATGATGACGAGTTTTAATCTCATGCGTCTAACCAAAAGGAGCAATCTGATTGGGAGGAAGCAAAAACAGATATTTGGATAAGATCTTGTTTTGCTCCCATTTGGTTTGCGCCTAATGGGAGTTTTTTATATGAATAACCAACAGAAAGGAATGGTAGTATATGGAAGAAAGAATTGGTATTGTGGGGATTTTATTGGACAGTAATGAAGTGGCAGCCCAGGTCAATGATGTGCTGCATGGTCACAGTCCGTTGATTTTAGGGCGGATGGGGTTGCCTTATCGGGAATACGGTGTTTCTGTAATTTCCTTAATCGTCAAGGGAACAACTGATGAGATTTCCAGCTTAACGGGGCAGTTAGGGCAGATAGCCGGAGTCAATGTCAAATCTGCCATGCATAAAGAAGTATTGAGCAAATAGTCTGTGGCAAAAGGCAGCTAGTTGAAGGCAATTACTCGAAGAAAGGTGGGTGCGGTATGTTAAGAAAATCAGAGCTTTTGCCAATGATTGATAAGCTAGCCGCAACCTGCCAAGGCACTGTTGCGGAAATTGCTGCTCTCCTTGCTTGTGAAGACCACGAGGTCTTGGCGTATTTATTTGCCAAAGCCCATGGAGTGCGAGAGGCTGCTTTCGGGCGGGATATTTACCTTCGCGCTATTATTGAGTTTTCCAATATTTGTCGCTGTCGCTGTGTTTATTGCGGTATTAACAGGGATAATCAAAAACAGCAACGGTATCGTATGAGTGGGGAAGAAATTCTAGCTCTTGCTAATACTGCCATAGAGGCAGGGTATAGAACTATCGTGCTGCAAAGCGGAGAGGATTTATGGTATGGCAGAGAGGTATTAGGCGAGATTATCAAAAGAATAAAAACTTATGATGCAAAAGTTGCCGTAACCTTAAGTGTTGGGGAGCGAAGCTATGAAGACTATGCTTATTGGCGGACGTGTGGCGCAGATCGTTACCTCATCAAGCATGAGACAGCAGACAAGTCGCTATATGAGCGGCTGCACCCCGGTCATCGTCTTGCGGAGCGGCTTGCTTGTCAAAAGCAGTTGCAGGCGCTGGGTTATGCCATGGGCAGCGGCTTCATGGTGGGGTTGCCCGGGCAGACGTTGGAAATCCTTGCCCAAGATATTTTATTGTTGCAGGAAATGGAAGTGGCTATGGCAGGCATTGGTCCCTTTATTCCCCACCCGGAAACAATCCTGGCAGCTGCGGCAAAAGGGGATATTGCCTTAACGGAAAAAGCTCTTGCTATTACCAGGCTGTTGCTGCCTACTGTTCATTTGCCGGCGACTACGGCTCTTACCGTGCAGGGAGGGAGATTGGGCGCCCTTGCCGCCGGGGCGGACGTCATCATGCAGAAGGCGACGCCTGAGGATAAGCAGCGGTTGTATGAAATCTATCCCCGACCGGTAAAAGAGGAATATTCCCTGAAAGAGAAACGACAATTGCTTATCACCCAATTAGACCAACTGGGTTACAAGGGTGTTTAATTTATGTATAAAAGATAAAAGAAAGAAGATAGGAGCGAGGAATCATGGGCTATAACAAGGCTTCTCAGTTAGCGGAAGAATTTATTCATCAGGAAACCATTGAGCGTATGTTAGAACAAGGAAACATTGACGCAAAAAATGACGGGTTGGTGCGGACTATTATCGAGAAAGCCGCTGGCTTTGGTGGGCTGACCGCTCAGGAAGCGGTGACCTTAAGTTATGTTACTGATAACGGCTTGCTGGAAGAGATGTTTGCTACCGCCAAGAAAATCAAAGACCATATTTACGGGCAGCGTATCGTCATGTTTGCGCCTATTTATGTATCCGACTATTGCGTCAATGAGTGTGCTTATTGCGGTTATCATGTCTCTTGTCCCATGGAGCGGAAACAACTGACTATGGAAGAGCTGCTACGGGAAGTGGAAGTCTTAGAAAAAATGGGACATAAACGGCTGGCATTAGAGGCGGGAGAAGACCCCAAGCATTGTCCTATCGACTATATCTTGGAATGTATTAAAACCATTTATAGCAAGAAGACAGCAGCGGCGGCAGGCGGCACAGGAGAAATCCGCCGTGTTAATGTCAATATTGCCGCGACTACCGTAGAAAACTACCGTAAGCTGAAGGAAGCGGGTATCGGTACTTATATTCTCTTCCAGGAAACTTATCACAAGCCTACTTATGAAAAATATCATTTGAAAGGTCCGAAACGGAACTATGATTATCATACCACCGCTCATGACCGTGCCATGGAAGCGGGCATTGACGATGTGGGGTTTGGAGCGTTATACGGCTTATACGACTGGCATTTTGAACTGGCAGGGACTATTTTTCATAAGGAACACCTAGAGGCGGTATTCGGCGTTGGTCCTCATACTATTTCCGTGCCACGGATTCGTCCTACGGCAGACGCTGCGGAAAATCGTTTTCCCTATGCGGTAAATGACGACGACTTCAAAAAATTAGTCGCCATTATCCGCATGGCAGTGCCTTATACGGGCATCATCTTAAGCACCAGGGAGGAACAAAGTTATCGTGACGAAGTCATTGATTTAGGCGTATCTCAGGTCAGCGCCGGCTCTGCCACAGGAGTTGGCGGTTATGTGGACGGCTCTCAACCGTCTCAATTTGAAGTGGCAGACGAGCGGACGCCGTTAGAGGTGACGAAAAATCTCTTGCGGCGAGGATATATTCCCAGCTTCTGTACGGCTTGCTATGGCTCGGGTCGGACGGGAGACCGTTTTATGTCCTTTGCAAAAACGGGGCAAATCAGCAATTTCTGTCAGGCAAACGCCATTCTCACTCTGAAAGAATACAGCATAGGTTATGGTGACGTAGAGTTTCAAGAATTAACCGATGCATTAATTACCACAGAAGTGGAGAAAATCCCTAATGAGAAGGTCCGGGAGAAAACCAAAGAATACCTGACCCGCATTGAGCAGGGAGAAAATAACTTTAAGTGGTAGGAAGGGAACGCTATGGCAAATTTATGGGAAACGCCCAAGGGGGAACGGCTGCATATTGGTTTCATCGGTATGACCAACGCGGGCAAATCTACTTGGATGAACGCGCTGACGGGAAAAGATATGAGTATGGTATCGCCGGTAGCAGGCACTACCACTGACCCCGTGGAAAAGGCCATGGAGTTGTTACCGTTAGGACCAGTGCTGCTTATTGATACGCCGGGCTTCGGTGACGACAGTCAGTTGGGAAAGTCACGCTTGGAGAAAATGGAAGCGGCATTAGCTCAGCTGCATTTAGCAGTGGTAGTGGTCCCCAACGATAGTCCCCTTTCTCCTCTCTATGAGTTGTATATCTCGCTGCTGAAAGAGAAAAATATTCCCTTCTTTTTCTTAGTCAACGATTTTGGTAGCGGGGAAATGGTGGAGGGGCTTCCTGAGGGAGTCGAAGCGGTTTTGTGCAACCCTGGGCAAGAAGGGGACAGGGAGCGGCTGAAGGAAGTCATCATTAAAAAACTCTCAGCCAAGGCAGAAAGGGAAGAGCTTACCCTTACCGGCGGATTGGCGGGGCAAGGGGATAGGGTGTTGTTGGTTGTCCCCCAGGACGCTCAAGCGCCCAAAGGACGGTTGATTTTACCCCAAGTCCAGGTCATTCGGGATTTGCTGGATAAAAATGCGCTGGTATCCATGGTGAAATTAGAGCAGCTCTCTCAATATTTGCAGGAAATGCCTCTGCCGGATTTGGTTATTGTAGATTCTCAAGTGTTTTCCCAGGTAGATGCGTTGCTGCCTAAAGAGGTGCGGCTGACGTCTTTTTCCATTCTCATGGCTCGGTATAAAGGGGATATGAAAACCTGGCTTGCCGGAGCGGAGGCGTTAACCCATTTAACCCCGGAAAAACCTGTGCTTATTTGGGAAGCGTGTACCCACCATGTGCAGGAGGGGGATATTGCCCGGGAAAAGCTGCCTCGAGTGTTATCAAAAATTGCAGGCAGCCCCTTGGATATTCACTGCCATAGCGGCAAGGATTTCCCGAAGAATATCGGCGACTATCAGCTTATCATCCATTGCGGCGGCTGTATGCTGAACCAACCTCAAGTCATGGCGCGTCTTTCTATGGCGGAGGAACAGGGTATCCCTATCACCAACTTTGGCGTAGTTTTCGCTTATGCCGCAGGTATATTGGAACGAGTGTGTTATTAAAATATAAAAAAGGCAGTACGATTGATTTCTCGTACTGCCTTTTTTATATGGTTATTCTATTACCGTAATCTTTCCTGTCTCGGTGTGAATCACAAACCCGTCGTTGAAATCCTGTCGGGTGTAATCGTGGTTGGGATAGATAAGATACAAATAGGTGCTTTCCTGGTTCTCTTCTTCTTTGTTGACTTTGCGCGCTAGAAACGCCGCCTCGTACTGACTGGAATAAGTCTCTCCCGGCAAGTCCGAGATGCGTTCAATACCGCCGTCGGCGATGCGAATCCGATAAATGCCCGTTGGATAAGAGGCTGTTTCACCTAATTGCAGCACAAAAATTTCTTGAGTTGTAGCGAGAAGGGGTGCAGCGTTTACA
>CATIYQ010000074.1 GCA_949739465.1 uncultured Peptococcaceae bacterium
ACATATGCCTGCACATCTTTGCCAGAAATAGCAACGCCGTTACTGCCGCCCTGCACCCTTACCCGCACCTGTATGGGCTCATTGGTCACCACCAAGGACGCCGGCAAGTTGCGATATTCTAACGGTACCGTAAGGGATAAGTCCGAAACATTATTTTGGGTCTGCATCACATAGAACCATAGTAACAATGCCAAAGCAAACGCCGCTAATTTATACCAAAAATTATTGATGGGCACATCAATTTTTTTCATTGCTTTCATCGTTATTTCTCCTTTGCCAGAACAAATGGGTGGTCTGGGATTTCACCATGAAGACCTCACCTAAAATATCTGCCAACTGCTTTTCATCAATATAACGAACTAATTTGCCGTCCCGCGCTACAGAAATCACCCCTGTTTCCTCCGATACGATGATGGCAACGGCGTCCGCTACCTCCGTAATCCCGATAGCCGCCCGGTGTCTTGTCCCCAATGACATGCTGATATAAGGATTATCTGTCAACGGTAAAAAGCAGGCCGCCGCCGCTACCCGGTTACCGCGAATAATCACGGCACCGTCATGAAGGGGTGTAGAAGGAACAAACATATTTACCAATAATTGTGAAGTAACCACTGCGTCAATTTTAATACCCGTTTCAATATAGTCGCTAAGGCCTGTTTCCCGCTCCAGAACAATAAGCACACCTGTTTTGGTCTTAGCGCAAGCAACAGCAGCTTTACTCAGTTCTGCAATTAAGCTGACGGCGTCTCCCGTGCCGAGCACTGCAGAACTGCGGGCAAAAAATTGCCCCCGTCCCAACTGTTCCAGCGCACGGCGCAGCTCCGGCTGGAAAATAACGGCAAAAGCCACAAAGATAACAGACCAAATGTTATCTAAAATCCAATTTACCGTATGTAGGTTTAAAAGTTCACTGATACTAGAAGCAATGACCAGAATCACTAAGCCCTTTAACAGCTGCACAGCTCTGGTACCGCGAATAAGCAAAATCAGCTTATAGATGGCATAGGTAACGATGAAAATATCCACAAACATCGTTATAATGGAAATAGCGTCTAGTTGAAACCATGCGGGCATTGTCACCGTTATCCCTCCTTCGGCAAAGATAAAAATTCCATAATTTATATTATAATAGAAAACATGAAAAATTCCTACTATATTTTTCCCATTTATCTTAAAAATTTTCCTGATAATTCTCTTTTTTTAGTGGTATTCTTTGCAAAATTATAGTAGAATGAACATAATACAAACCAGATACAAAAGAAAAGACGGGGACCGCTATGAATCAACTGCCAAAAAATAAATATCTTACTTTTACTTTGCTTTCTTTTATGACAGGTCTCCTGCTAATGATGGCCGTTCATACCCAATCTGCCGTGCTAAAAAGCCAAGGAGAAAACAAAAACAAAGCCATTATTGATATGATTGAATCCTTAGAAACAGAACTAGACGAATTAGAACAATCTATTAGCACTACGCGTGCAGAAATAGAAGCGATTGAATCTGAACAAGCAACAGCAGAAGAAAACTCTGAGACCATGCAAAAAATGCTCTCCGGACTTCGGGTCCGCGCCGGACTTACGGAAGTAACAGGTCCCGGCATCATCATTACCTTAGAAGATAATGAGACAGGCGCCGCCCAGGCAAAAGCCCAAAACCCCAACTATTTCGTACCGGAAAACTTCATTATTCACGATAAAAACTTGCTTTATCTCGTCAACGCGCTGGGACTTCATGCAGAGGCCATCTCCATCAATAACCAGCGTATTGTTACCACCTCTCATATTCGCTGCGTGGGAACGGTTATCATGGTTAACTCCTCCCGTATGGCGCCGCCCTATGAAATCAAAGCCATCGGCACACCGGAGATTTTAGAGGCATGCGTTACTGCAAGCGGTGAATATAAAGGTCTGAAAGCACGGGAAATGCCTATCAAAATTACGAAAGAAGAGGAAATCACCCTGCCGGCCTACACCGGGAGTCTTTCCTTCGACCACACCCAGGACGCAATCGCCAAATAATCCGCTAAAAATATCTGGAAATACAAAGAATTTATATATCACACAAAAGGAGTAACTATTATTATGTGGCTGCCAGTTTTAGGTTTAATTACCGGGGTGCTTATTGGTTCCATGTTTACCTTTACCATTCCCATTGTTTATGCAAAATATCTTTCTGTCAGCGTATTAGCTGCCTTAGACTCCTTGTTAGGCAGCGTAAAAGCATTGCTGGAAGATTCTTTTGACAGCGCCATTTTGATTTCCGGTTTTTTTGCCAATATGCTTTTAGCAGCTGGTCTTGCCTTTATGGGCGACCGTCTGGGACTGGATTTATACATGGCGGCAGTCATTGCCCTGGGGATTCGTCTATTTAGCAATCTAGGCGCTATCCGCCGCGACCTGATGGAAATGCACCACACACGCAAAGCCCTCAAGCAAGCAAAAGCAGGTGAGGTAAACGATGAAACACAACAATAATTTCTCCATTACCAAAATCTATCATCCTCGGCATAAACGACAGCTGAAGCCTTTTTCACAAAAGACTTGGACCGTTTCGATGTTTATCACCTTTCTCATTTTCGGCCTTTTGCTTACACTCCAATACCGTACGAAAATCGCCGCGGAAAACTCCCTTGCCAACCAAAAGCAGGAAGACCTGGTTGCCATCTTAAAAAATCTCGACGCTAACAAAGCCAGCTTAGAGGCAGAACTGGAATCGCTGCAAAACACCAAAAAATCCTTAGAAGCCAAAGCAGAAGCAGGGATTAGCTTAAACAACAGTCTGCAAAAACAAATCCGCCAATACCAAATCGCCAACGGCAATATTGATATCGGCGGTCCCGGCGTCAGCATTACTATTACGGCAGACTCCAACATTATGAATTACGATTTAATCGACCTGGTCAACGAGCTATGGGTAAGCGGCGCAGAAGCCGTGGCCATCAATGATATCCGTATTCTGGATACCACTACCATTGAACAAACCGAAGATAAAAATAACAATGTGGTTCTGACTGTTGACGGGCAAGTGCTG
>CATIYQ010000075.1 GCA_949739465.1 uncultured Peptococcaceae bacterium
ATGTGCTGTTATACGGACCGCCGGGGCTGGGAAAAACCACCCTTGCCAATATCATTGCCAATGAAATGCAAGTTCATATTCGTACCACTTCCGGTCCTGCCATTGAACGGACGGGGGATTTGGCAGCCATTCTTACCAGCTTAGAGCCGAGAGACGTGCTTTTTATCGATGAAATTCATCGTATGAGCCGTGCGGTGGAGGAAGTGCTCTATCCTGCCATGGAGGACCATTGCATCGATATTATCATCGGCAAAGGTCCCAGCGCGCGGACATTGCGACTGGATTTACCGCCTTTTACGCTGATTGGCGCAACAACAAGAGCGGGGATGCTGTCTTCACCGCTCCGAGACCGTTTTGGTATGATTTTCCGTCTGGAATATTATACGGAAGAGGATTTATCATTCATTCTGAATCGTGCGGCAAAAATGCTTCAAGTGGAAATGGAGCAGTCCGGAGCGCTAGAAATTGCTCGTCGTTCTCGGGGTACGCCGCGTATTGCAAACCGTTTGTTGCGACGGCTCAGGGATTTTGCTCAGGTTAACGGCGATGGTATCATTACCAAAGCAATTGCCCAAAACGGTTTGGCGTTGCTGGATGTAGACCGTCTGGGGCTGGATAAAATCGACCAAAAAGTGATGCTTGCCATTTTGGATAAATTTTCCGGGGGACCTGTGGGGCTGGATACTATTGCCGCTGCTATCGGTGAATCACCTGACACCATTGAGGATGTTTGTGAACCTTACTTGATGCAGTTGGGATTTTTAAATCGTACGCCCCGGGGCAGACAGGCAACGGCAGCAGCCTATCAATATTTCAATCGCCCTATGCCAACAGGAAAACAGAACAATGGGCTAACGGAAACGTCTGGACCGGGATTATTTGACGAGAAATAAGGTGAAACTATGATAGACCAGTTGCAATATGAGGGGATTGCAGGGATAGATTTTGATTTTGTGCCCTATGAAGAAAAAAAAATCTTTCTTCATTGCTGTTGCGGTCCTTGTGCTGCTTTGCCCACGAAAATGCTACAAGATGCGGGAATCGATTGCACCCTATATTATTACAATCCCAATATTCATCCCTATCAGGAATTTCAACATCGTTTGGAGAGTTTCCGTCTTCTTGCGGAAACGCGGCAAATGCCCTATCTCATAGATGACCGTTATACCATAGAGGAATTCCTGCAAATGGCGCTGGAAAAAGGGGGAAACCGTTGTGAAGGCTGTTATCGGATACGGTTAGAAGAAGCGGCGCGTGTTGCCAAAGAACAGGGCTGTGATTTTTATACCACCAGTCTTTTGATTAGTCCTTACCAGCGGCATGATGTTATTAAAGAGCAGGGAGAGGCCATTGGCAAAAAGCTGGGGATTCCTTTCTTTTACTTTGACTTTCGGCCTTACTTCCGCCAAGGACAAGCTCTTGCCAGGGAAATGGGACTCTATATGCAGAAGTATTGCGGGTGTATCTTAAGCGAACGAGACCGTTATGAGAAGAAGAAAAAATCTTAAAGCAGAAAGAGAGATTGTCTTTTTGTCATAAAATGGTATATAATATAAAAAATACAGTTTCAATCATGAATTATCAAATAGAAATTTGGAAACAGGGGGCGGTGTTGTGCAAATACGCCAATGGGTAAAAAAACATAAACGGATGTTAACCATTGTCTTTGCTTGTCTATGTGTCATTCCTTTTTCTTATCAAAATAATGTAGACGCCAAAAGTAAAGAAGTGGATATCTTAAATGACGGAAAACGAGTGGATATCCGCGTTGCTTTGGCAACCGGCGTAGATAAAAACACCTTTACCATTGATAAAGGAGAATATATCATCGTCGATGACGTGAATAAAAAGCTGGGAGAAGTTGCAGAAGATGATGAAATCACTGTAAGAAGCGACAGCGGCAACAAAGTCCAGATTCTTATTAACGGGAAAAAGCTTGGCAGTTACAGCGGTCCCATTACATTTCAAGCCGATAATGAAAACAAAGCTATTTTTAGCTTTGACGGCAGACAATACCGCGGTAATGTGGTGCTGGATAGCGCAATGGCAGGCGCGATGGTTATCAATAAATTAGACGTGGAGTATTATCTCTATGGTGTGGTGGGAATGGAAATGAGTCCTTCTTATCCCAAAGAAGCTTTAAAAGCCCAGGCAATCGCCGCCCGCTCCTATGCCCTCAGCAGCTTAAATGCCAATGGGAAATATGATGTAACAGCCGGCACTTCCGACCAAGCCTACGGCGGCTACACCCAAGAGAAATCTACTGCTAACACCAGCGTTATTGACGCGGTGGACGATACGGCAGGCAAAGTCATTGTTTATGAAGATAAACGAGGCGATGAAAATATTTTAACTGCCTTTTTCCATGCTAACGGCGGCGGTTATACAGAGTCCAGCCGCAATGCCTGGGGCGGCGCGGAAAATCCTTGTCTAATGGGTGTGGCGTCTCCTTATGATGCGAAGGACAGCAATTACAGCTGGACGGTTCAATATACACCGGCAGAAATCGAAAAACTGGTCAATAAATATTTAGACGGTAAAAATGACAGCCGTCGTTTAGGCGCTTTTG
Organism: uncultured Peptococcaceae bacterium; assembly: GCA_949739465.1. Lineage (GTDB taxonomy): Bacteria > Bacillota > Dehalobacteriia > UBA4068 > JAAVYR01 > JAAVYR01. The sequence continues at coordinate 2,570 of CATIYQ010000075.1, forward strand.
TTTCCATGGAAATTCAGACACGTACCGCCGACGGTGACACCAATCCTTCCGACCGGGTCAGCCGCATTGTGGTAGCAGGGGAAAAAAACACCATTTATATTGACAAAGAGAATATTCGTTCTGTCTTTGGCTTAAAAAGCAATAAATTTTATGTAGCAGATAGCGCCTCTGTTTACGTGAAACAAGTAGATGGACAAGCCCAAACATTGGACCTAGGAGAGCAGAAAGCTTTATATTCTTCTACCTCCAGCAGCACCGCTGCTAAAATCGTTTTGGACAATGATAAATACTTTATTAAGTCTGCTGACGGTGTTACCTCCCTGAACAAAGACCAGAAGGTAACGGGAGATAAAGTCATCTTTGAAGGTTTCGGCTATGGACATGGTGTGGGTATGAGCCAAGCAGGGGCAAGATACATGGCGTTAGACGGAAAAGATTATAAAGATATTTTAGATTTGTACTACAATGGCAAAGTTTCTTACATAAAAACGCTATATTAAAAATGAGCAATAGAAGAGGAAGATAAAACATATATGCGATTGGAAGATTTTGATTATCACTTGCCGGAAGAATTAATTGCGCAGCATCCCATAGAGCCGAGAGACGCCTCTCGGCTTTTCGTTCTGCCAAAAGGAGAGGGTGCTTTTCGTCACGACCATTTTTATAACATTGGCAATTATCTGCATCCTGGCGACCTTTTGGTGATTAACGATACAAAAGTATTGCCGGCTCGTATTTTCGGACATAAGGCAACGGGCGCTGTGATAGAACTGGTCCTTTTGAACCAGGTAGAGTTGAATTGCTGGCGTACCTTAGTGCGTCCCGGTAAAAAAGCTATGCCCGGCACGGAGTTATTTTTTCCCGGGCATGATATTACAGCTACAATCAAAGATATCAGTGATGAGGGCACCCGCATTGTAGAGTTTCATTATCAAGGGGATTTCTACAAGCTGCTGGACGCTATCGGTGAAATGCCGTTGCCACCCTACATTAAAGAACATTTAGAAGACCAAGAACGCTATCAGCCTGTTTATGCCAGAGAAAAAGGTTCTGCCGCCGCGCCCACAGCAGGACTGCACTTTACGGATAACCTATTGCATTCACTGGAAGAACAGGGGATAGACATTGCCCGTGTATTGCTTCATGTAGGCTTAGGTACATTTCGCCCGGTGAAGGTGGACAACATCCTAGACCATAAAATGCACAAAGAATATTATGAAGTAACCCAGGAAGCGGCGGACAAAATCAATGCTTGCAAAGCGCGGGGTGGCAGAGTGATTAGCGTCGGCACTACCAGTACCAGAACGCTGGAAACGGTTGCCACGGAAGACGGCATCGTCATGGCGGGGACAGGCTGGACCGACGCCTATATTTATCCCGGCTATCGTTTCAAAGTTATTGACGGGTTAATCACTAACTTTCATTTGCCGAAAAGCACCTTGCTCATGCTGGTATCTGCCCTTGCAGGTAGAGAACGGGTTCTGGCAGCTTATGAGGAGGCCATTAAAGAAAAATACCGTTTTTTCAGCTTTGGCGATGCCATGTTAATCGCGGATATGATAGACAAGTAACTAAAGGAGAGCATCTATGGAAATGCCTATTTATTACACATTAGATAAACAAGACGAGAGAACCCGAGCCAGGGCAGGGATTTTGCACACCACCAGAGGAGAGGTGAAGACCCCTGTTTTCATGCCGGTAGGCACACAAGCTACGGTGAAAACCATGACACCGGAGGAGCTAAAAGAAATCGGCGCACAGATTATCTTAAGCAATACCTATCATTTGTATTTACGACCGGGACATGATTTGGTGGCTGAAGCGGGCGGACTTCATAATTTCATGCATTGGGACAAACCCATTCTTACCGACAGCGGCGGCTTTCAGGTCTTTAGTCTCAATGATTTGAGAAAAGTCCAGGAGGATGGTGTAACCTTCCGTTCCCATATAGACGGCTCGTATCATAAGTTTACACCGGAAAAAGTTATGGAAATTGAAATGGCGTTAGGTTCTGATATAGCTATGGCATTTGACCAATGTTCTGCTTATGGCGACAGTAGGCAGGATATTGAAAAGGCACTGCGGCGGACTACACGCTGGGCCCAGCGGTGTAAAGAAACCCATCATCACGACCGCCAAGGGGTGTTCGGCATTATCCAGGGAGGCATGGAGCCGGAGCTGCGGGAGCTAAGTGCAAAAGAATTGGTGGCAATGGATTTCTGCGGTTACGGCATCGGAGGGTTAAGCGTTGGCGAACCAAAGCCGCTGATGTATCAATTATTGGAACACACCATTCCTTTTATCCCTGAGGAAAAACCGCGCTATCTTATGGGAGTAGGCTCGCCTGATTGCCTGGTAGAGGGGGTCGCCCGCGGGGTAGATATGTTCGACTGCGTACTGCCGACCCGCGTTGCCAGAAACGGCACTGTTTTTGTGCCTACCGGAAAACTGGTTATTCGTAACGCCCAATATGCCAGAGATTTTCGGCCCATTGACGAACATTGCGATTGTTACGCTTGTCGCAATTATAGCAGAGCTTATATTCGCCACCTTTTAAAAGCCGACGAGGTATTGGGCATTCGCTTGACTACCATTCATAATCTGCGTCATCTTATCCGTTTAATGGAGGAAATGCGAACAGCCATTTTAGGTGGCTATTTTCAGGATTATCGGCAAGAATTTTGGGCACACTATCAGTGCGACGATAAGTAAATTTTTGGAAAATTTGTTGGTAAATAAAGGATTTTTTATATTTAGGGAGAATTTATTTTAGGTTTAATACAGAAAATAAGGAGTGTAGGCTATGGATAATATGACAGGCACATTGATTTATGTTGTCGGTTTGATGGCAGTGTTTTATCTGCTCTTTATCATGCCCCAAAAGAAACAACAGAAAAAACGGGCGGAAGTCATGGAACAAATCAAGGTCGGCGATGAAATCGTAACCATTGGCGGTCTTGTGGGAACCATCACTTACATGGACGGTCAAATCATCAAAATCAATGTTGCAGGCGGCGTGGAATTAACCTTTTTGAAAACTGCCATTGCCGGTCCGAAAAACGCCTTAATCAAAGAAGATGACGGCGAAGAAGTAAACATTGACGATTTAGAAGATTACATGGACGACGAAGCGAGCGAAAAATAAGGATAACCTCGCAACGAAAGGAAGGCAGCCGTCAGCGGTTGCCTTTTGCGGCGTTATCTATCAGATAAATCATTGCTTTAATTGCTCGAACAGAAGGGAATGCAAAAGGAGGTTTCTAGTATGGTAAAAGCAGGTGGTTTCAAAGTAACCATCATTATCGCCCTGATTATTGCGGCGGTATACTTTTCCTTAGGTCCGATTCAAACTCAGACCAATCTTGGTTTGGACTTGCAGGGCGGCGCTCACGTGGTATTAGAAGCGAAACCAGAAGAAGGGCAGGAGGTAACCCCTGAAATCATGGAATCCGTTACCGCCATCATTCGGGAACGGGTAGACTCTTTCGGCGTTAGCGAGCCGCTGATTCAGAGAGAAGGGGACAGACGCGTTATTGTAGAGCTTGCAGGCATTGACAATCCGGAGGACGCTATTGCAATGTTGGGGAAAACTGCCCGTTTGGAATTCCGTGCACCTAACGGCGATGTGATTGTAACAGGGGCGGATTTAAAAGAGGTAACCCCTCAAAAAGACGGCAGAACCAATGAAAATGTCATTGCCCTTCGCTTTACCCCGGAAGGGGCGGAAGCCTTTGGTGCAGCTACCATGCAATACACCGGGCAAAAAATCAATATCTATTTAGACGGTGAGTTGATTCAAGACCCTGTGGTAAACAGTCCTATTTTAACAGGGGACGCGCAGATTTCCGGCGGTTTTGCCACTTTTGAAGACGCGGCTCGCATTGCAGCCCTTCTGAGAAGCGGTTCCTTGCCTATCGACTTGGAAATCATTGCCCACCAAACCGTTGGTCCTACTTTGGGACAAGACTCTTTGAATAAAAGCATCAAAGCCACAGCTATCGGCGTTTGCATTTTGTTCCTTTTCTTGATTGCATACTATCGCTTACCTGGGGTAGTAGCTGTGATTTCTTTGATTGTTTATGGGCTGCTTTTGATGTGGGGGTTAAATCTCTTGCACGCAACCTTGACCTTACCGGGGATTGCCGGTTTTGTTCTTTCTGCCGGCATGGCGGTGGACGCGAACATTATTATTTACGAACGTATTAAAGAAGAATTACGGGCGGGGAAATCCCTCTTTGCCGGTATTGAATCCGGCTTTAAGAGAGCGGTAATCACTATTATTGACGCCAACGTAACCACCTTAATTGCGGCTCTTGTGCTGTTCCAATTTGGTACAGGTTCTGTAAAAGGATTTGCGGTTACCTTGTCTTTAGGGTTATTTGCCAGCATGTTTACAGCGATTCTCTTTACGAAGTATCTGCTTTTGGCAACAGCTAGTATCAGTAGTCTCCGTAATAAGAAATTTTACGGCGCTTAAGAAAGGGGAGAGAAACAGTGCAATTTGTTCAGAAAAGAAAAATTTGGTATATTATCTCTTTGGCTGTTATCATTCCCGGTTTGATTTCCTTGTTCTTAAGCGGGTTAAACTTGGGGATTGATTTTACCGGCGGGAATATCCTGCAAATGAAGTTTGAACAACAAGTAGAAATGTCCGACCTGCGTAACGGTATTATGAAATATACGGACCAAACGCCGTCCATTCAAGAAACTTCTGATAACGAGTACTATATTCGCGTCAGCGTATTGGACACCGCGACTTCCGAGCAAATGCTTACCGGTCTGAAAGAAACCTTTGGTCCTTATGAGCTGACCCAAAACGAGTTAATCGGACCTGTCATGGGGAAAGAGCTTGCGACCAATGCAATTCTGGCCTTGCTCATTGCTTTCGCTTTGATGCTCGTTTACATTGCGTTCCGCTTTGAGCTGCATTTTGCCATTGCAGCGGTGATTCCTTTGATTCACGACGTGTTAATCGTAATCGGTATTTTCTCTTTGTTAAAGCTGGAAGTAGACAGCACTTTTGTTGCTGCAGTGCTTACGGTTATCGGTTATTCTATTAACAACACTATCGTTGTCTTTGACCGAGTACGGGAAAACATCAAATATCAAGGAAGCTCTGATTTTCCGGCTTTGGTAAATGAAAGTATCCGTCAAACCTTAACACGGTCCATCAATACCGTGTTGGCAGTGCTTTTCTTATTAGTACCGCTGCTTATTTTCGGCGGCGATACCACCAAGAATTTCTCCCTTGCCGTACTGATTGGTTTGGTAGCGGGGACTTATTCTTCTATGTTCATTGCCGGTTCCTTGCTGGTTGACGTAAAAGCGATGGTAAAGGGCAAAAAAAATTATCAAACGCCGAAAAGCAATAAGAAAAAATAAATGAGATAACTTTCATAAAATAGGAATGTTTCTGTTGTATATCATATTCAACAAGAAATGTTCCTATTTTGTTTTGCTTTATTTTACCAGGTTATGATTGACAATTAAGCTAGGGTAGGGTAGAATTTTAATAGTATTTTCTGTAAATTTGCCAAACTAATATTTATGCATTTATACAGAAAAGTATGAATAAAATTTGGGTAAAAACAAAAAAGATTTAAAGGAGTCTGTAAAAATGAAAAAGTTTTTAAAAGTTGCTGCTTTAAGCGCAATGGTTGCCATTTCTGCTATGTCTCTCGTCGCTTGCGGCGGGGATAAAGACAAAGACCAGGATAAGGATGCCGCTACTTCTTGGAAAGATAAAGAAGTAATTTTGGTTGGTACCGATAATACATACCCTCCAATGGAATTTGTTGACGATACCGGGAAAAATAGCATTGGTTTTGACATTGACGTAGCGGAAGCTATCTTTGCCGAAATGGGCAAAAAAGTTGAAATCGTACCCATTAACTGGGATGGTATTTTCAGCGGCTTAGAAAGCAAAAAATATGACGTTGTCATTTCTTCCGTTAGCTTGACCCCAGAACGGCAAGAAAAATATGCCATGACCAAAGCTTATGTTTCCAACAAATTGGTTTTGGTAACGGCTCCTGAAACCACTGATATCACTTCTTTAGAAACATTAGGCGGTAAGAGAGTGGTAACCCAAGTAGGGACTACTGCTGATGACAAAATGATTGAAATCATGGGTGATGACAGCGATATTATTTACAACAAATTTGATACCGTAATGCAGGCTTTTGATGAATTAACTTTAGGTCGCGCCGACGCTGTATTGGTTGATATCGTTGTTGCGAAATACTATATTGCTAAAGACCCTGCTAAATATCAAATCGTTTGGGAAAGTGAAGACAGCGAACCAATCGGTATCTGCATTCGTAAAGAAGACCAAGATTTAGCTGATGAAGTAGATAAAGCAATTGACAGCTTATATGCTTCTGGTAAAATGGCTGAAATCTCTAAAAAATGGTTTGGTGAAGATATCACCGCAGTTGAATAATTTTCACCGGCATAAGAAAGAGGATTATGCACTGAATGACAAGTTCAGTGCATAATTTATATTGGAGGATACCATGAGTTTTTTTGATCGCATTATCGGTTATATGCCCGCTTTGTTTGATGGCGCAGGCATTACCCTAGCCTTGACAGCGATTGCTGTAACAACCGGGTTATTTATTGGTTTGCTTTTGGCATTGGGGCGTATTTCTCATAATTTTATTATAGATAAACTTTGTTCGTTCTATATTTGGTTTTTCAGAGGCACGCCGCTTTTGATGCAATTGTATTTTATCTATTTTGCCCTGCCTCAAATCAATCCAGCATTTAACATTCAAGACCGTTTTATCGCCGCTTATGTTGCCTTTGCTTTAAACAGCGGAGCATATCTGGCGGAAATCTTCCGCGCTGCCATTTTATCCATTGATAAAGGGCAGTTTGAAGCAGCGAAGGCTTTGGGTATGGGCTATGCCATGACTATGCGGCGCATCATCATTCCCCAGTCTTACAGACGGTTAATCCCGCCGGTAGGGAATGAGTTTATCATGGTATTAAAAGACACGGCGTTGGTATCTATGATTGGACTGACGGATTTATCCCGTATTACCAGTCAGATTTCTACCAGAAACGGCGATGTTCTCATTTATTTGCCTGCTATGGTACTATATCTGTTAATGACAACTATTTTCACCTTTGTCTTTAACAAGCTTGAGAAGAAGTATTCCCGGTACGAATAGGAGGTAGGGCAGATGTCAGTCATTAAAGTAGAACATATCCATAAAAAATTTGGTGACGTGGAAGTCTTAAAGGATATCAATCTGGAAGTAGAAAAGGGCGAGGTTATCTGCATCATCGGTCCCTCCGGCTCAGGGAAAAGCACATTCCTCCGCTGTCTCAATCATTTGGAACATATCACGGACGGCACCATTTATCTGGATGACGAAGTGCTGGATAAAATGTCAAACGGCAAAAGTTTGATAAAAAACAACGGTGAACGGAAGAAAAAAACTGCCCAAATGTGTATGAAGCTGGGCATGGTATTCCAACGGTTTAATCTTTTTCCTCATATGACGGTGCTGGAAAATGTGATTGAAGCACCCATTCGGGTTAAGGGTAAGAAAAAAGAAGAAATCATGCCTTATGCTTTGGAACTCATCAAAAAGGTGGGGCTTGCTGAGAAGGTTGATCAATATCCCGCTCGACTTTCCGGAGGGCAACAGCAACGTGTAGCTATCGTCCGCGCTTTGGCGATGGACCCGGAAATCATGCTCTTTGACGAACCGACTTCCGCTTTAGACCCGGAACTGGTATATGAAGTATTGGAAGTTATTAAGGACCTGGCAAAGACAGGTATGACCATGCTTATCGTTACCCATGAAATGAACTTTGCCCGGGAAATCGCCGATAGAATCGTTTTCATGGATGGTGGGCAAATCACCATGTTGGATACACCGGAAAATATCTTTAACAATCCTGACAACAAACGTATGCAGGAATTCTTAAAGAAATACAATGGTTAAAAATCATAACAAAATAGAAGTGAGGGATAGCTTTGTTGACCAGAGGGGATAAATTAAAAGCAGATTTATTGTTGCTTTCTGTCGCTATGGTATGGGGTGCGTCCTTCACTATGATGAAAAATGTGATTAATGAAATACCCGTTTGCCCTTATCTTGCAGGTCGTTTTCTGGTAGCAAGTCTTGCGCTGCTGTTTATTTTCCGCAGAAGTCTTCGTTATCTGACCCCTAGGCTATGGCAAGCGGGTATTTTCATCGGTATTATCCTTTTCCTGGGCATGGGGTTACAGGTTTGGGGATTGATATACACCACTGCTACCAAGTCAGCCTTTATTGCCGGCATGAACTTTATGTTTGTGCCGTTTCTAAGTATTTGGTTTTTAAAGAAAACACCGAATAGAGCCACATTTCTAGGAGTTTTTATCGCACTTGTGGGGCTTTTTTATTTATCAGGTGGCATAGAGTTTTCCTTGAATAAAGGAGATTTGATTTCGCTTATTTCTGCTTTTTGCTTTGCACTGCAAATTGTTTTTATTGATAAATACACCAATGAGGGGCTAGACGCATCTTTAATTGCGGTATTGCAAATCTGTACGGCAGCAGTATTGTTTATCATTCTTTGGCTGGCAGCACCGGGCAGTAATATTGTTGAAGATATACAGCTCTTTACCAAGCCCATTGTTTTTCTAACTATTTTATTTACAGGTATTCTGGGAACAGCGGGGGGATTTGGCATTCAGACATTGGTACAGCG
>CATIYQ010000076.1 GCA_949739465.1 uncultured Peptococcaceae bacterium
TCTTTTACCCCAAGGCTCAACTTTTAAAACCTCACCACCATTATTTTGGATAATTGCAGTATACTTTTCCATAATTGCTGCATATTTTTCTTCATCATAATCAGGTTTCAAAATATACATTACTTCATAGTTCCGCATCTATCCTTCACCTCCTCCCTTTGGACTAACGGCCCCACTCTGGGGCAGGGACCTTGTCATAAGACACATCATTTTACCATGAAAAACCATTGATTGCAAGGTATCTTCTGAAAATCTTTTTTATTTTCAGGATTTTTCTCTTTCAGGATTTTTCTCTATGATTTTTTCTCTACTACTTTTTTCATCCGTTTCATCACATCGCCCCGAGAAAGCAATATCATTCTGCCACAGCCTAAGCACTTGAGACGGAAATCCATGCCGACCCGCAGCACCTCCCACTGGTCGCTGCCGCAGGGGTGGGGCTTTTTCATTTGCAGCACGTCGCCCACGCTAATCTCTTTCTGCTCGGACATGGTCTCCCTCCTCTCCCGTCTGGAGATACAAAATCTGCTTTTGATAAGGGATTTCAATACCTGCCCCGTCTAACGCCAACTTACAACGTTTCCGTGTTTCCCGACGCATGGCAAGTCGGTCTTGATAAGGCGTATAAATCGCCACGTCAATGGTTACGTCTGACGCCCCTAAATTCCCCACGCCCAATACCCGAGCATTGGTTATTTTATCGGGAAAATGATTTTTTAAACTTTCGCACATTTCGGCAAGGACTCTAATAGCGTTTTCCACATCTTCTTCATAAGCAATCCCAACAGACACGATAGACTGGAAGGCGCCCCGAGAATAATTCACCACAGTGGAAACCTGCCCGTTAGGGAAAATATAGACTTCCCCAGAGTCACTTCTGATTTTGCTGGAGCGAAGACCGATTTCTTCCACCACGCCGGAAGCATTGCCAATCTGCACAAAATCGCCCACTTTATACGTATCCTCAAAAATCACAAAGAACCCGGTGATAATATCCTTCACTAAGTTTTGCGCGCCAAAGCTCACAGCCAGCCCTAACACTCCAGCAGAGGCAATGAGAGAGGCAGTGTTTACGCCGAAGAGCGATAATATCATCATAATACCAATAAAATAAATAGTATAACGCAAAATATTTTGCGTCAGCTTATCCAGGGTTTTGATTCTGCCGGCGTCCGGCTGGAAACGGGAATGGCTGCTTTTAATCTGGAAGGCTTTGTTAATCATGCGCCGTCCCACCGCCACCAAAATACGGCAGCAAATTAAAATCAAGACCACCTTCAAACAAAGCTCGCCTAGCGCAACCCATTCAATATTTTCCCAGATTGTTTTCATGGTCTCACCTAACTTTTTTTAAGATAGTTTTTGCAGGGCTTTTTCCACAGCGATACGCACGCCTTTGCTTTCATCGCTCAGCATGGCGCGGATTTTATCTTTGGCAGGATAGCAGTGCATCTCGCCTAAGGCTTTTACTGCCGCCGCCCGCACCTGCCACTGTTTGTCATCCAATGCTTGCACCAGCTGAGGCGCGGCGTTTTTCTCCCCGGCAAGGACATGAATGGCAGCCATACGAATGGTCCACTCTTCATGGTTCAGACAAGTAACCACTGGCTCAATGGGAAACTGCCCCGACATTTGTTCCAGAATTGCCAAAATGCCCAACATCGTCTGGGAGCTGACCATAGACAAGAGGGTGGTCAATGCCTTGCCTGCCACCATGCCCATAGGAATCAACGCCTCGGAAATACGGGATAGCACATACCGTTCCGGCTGCACCACACCTTGTAACAAATAAGGGAGCGCCGCATTATCCTGCACCGCGTCAAAAAACTCTTTTGCCGCCAACTGCTCGTCCAGAGAGCATTTCAAACGAAATTTTTCTAACAGCAATCCATAAAAAGGGTCCTCTTTTAAGTATGGCCATAAGCAAACAGCATATGCAGAGGGATACCCTTCCGTACCCAGACGACGCAAATATTCCTTCATCAAATGTTTTTCTTTCAGATAAGCCAAAACCACCTGCTTCTTCTCTACATCATCACTTTGGATGATTTCCACAGCACAAGCAAAGATTTCGGCAAGAGTCGACTCCCGCAAAAACGCCGATAGCTCCCCAACTTCCAGTTCCCGCCATTGCCGCGATTGGGATTCTTTTTCCTTATTTCCGGAAAAAATAGATTTTCCCAAAAGCAAAATCACCAGCAGCAACACCAGCAATGCGCCGCCCAATAACGCCGCCATTCCCCAAGGAGCGGGAATGGATTGAAACCATGCCACAATTTGCATTTCTCCACCTGCCGTTTCCAAATGTTTTTAGACTATATTTGTTTATCAAACCATTGGTTATAGGTCTCTTGGGCTGTCTGAATCAACCCGGACGCCAACGTCTCCAACGCCGGCCACACCCAAAGAGAATATTGGGTCTGTTGCCACATCCATACCCACCCCTGCCACTGGCTGTTATCCAGAAAAGCAGGCAACAGGTGTAGATAGAAGAACACCGCCACCAAGGAAAAAATAAAAAAGCTTATCACAGCGCCCAAAACGCGGTCAACCGTTCCCAATATAGTGTGACCAAAGGACTTATCCCACACCGTTGCTAACAGCTTAATGCCCTTCACCAGCAAAACAAAGATTAAGACAAAAGCAAGGGTCTGCACCAACCAAAGACTGATGCTGGGCGGCGTCTCATAGAAACTGCTCAACACCTGCTGCAAAAAGGAAACAGCGTCGTTCTCCTCCAGCTTTTTGGAAATACCAAATTGATTATCCAAAAGAACGCCGCCAAAAGCGGAAAACCTTCTTGCCGCCACAAAGGCAATGACCGGCGCGCCCAAACGAGTAAGCACCCGAAACACCCCTAATTGCCAACCGATAAATAAGGAAACGATAATACAACCTACCCAAAACCAATCGCTGCCTGTCATCTGTATCCACCTTTTCTTTTTCGTCAGATTCTCCTAATTTGCTACGATTCTGTAAACATTCTGTCTTTTTGCAACAATTTCCTGCCTGAAATCAAAAATTCCAATGGATTCTATCAAACAGAAAAGGTACGCTTTCCTTTGAGAAAGCGTACCTTTATGGTCTCCTGCCGCGCACAGCAAAAGCCTGAAAATCAAATCATTATGGCAACATAGCGCTGTAAACAGCACTATTGACTGCCCCTTCGCTCCGAGCAGAAAACGCAATCATTCTGCTATCCTGTCCCCAGGAAACGCTGGTAACATTGCCCTCGAATACCAACATGACAACTTCTTCCGTCGGATATACCACATAGAGATTGCCTGCTTTGTCAGTATAAATGGCTTTTGTACCATCTGGCGACCAGCTTAACAGATTGCCCCCGGAGGCTTGATGCAATAACTTTGGCTCCGTATCCTGGCTGGATACAATCTTCCATAAGCCGCCGTCTCCGCTCATACTGTTTAGGAGCGTCATATCGCCCAAAGGAGAAAGGGCTTCCGTATAAGAGCTGTCTGTCAACCATTCCGCCTTTGTTACGGTATTCACGCTTTGAGCTGCGCCTAATTTTACATTATCTTCTAAGAGCACAGGTTCTTCTGCGTCTGTTGGGTTACTCTGCCATTTACTTGTTCCATAATCCGAACGAATAAAATATTCTACGGTATTGCTACTCGTTACCACTGGATTGAGCGCATCGCCGTCCTCAGAGGACGCTAGTAACAACAACGAGTAGATACCGGTTTTTTCTTTGCCGGCAGCTACCTTCGGCAGCGTGACTTCCCCGCTGCCGGAAACAGTTTGGTCGGCAGCAGTATTTTGAGGCTTCGGTTGAACAGTCTGCCCCGCAACCTCATTGTTTCTCGGCTGAGGCGCGGTTACTTCGTTATCCGCCGTGGTGATAGGAGGCTGCTCCGGCTGACTGCTGACAGGACGCAAATTCTCCCCTAACTGAGGTAAATAATTTGCCACAGACCAGCCGTCTTGCCACGGAAAATCCATTTTCTGTTCTCCACCTTGAGGCAATTGACTAACGCCAACAGCCGCCACAAGCACTGCTGCTGCCACTGCCGTACCCCAACGGGTAAGCCGCTTGCCGTTGCGCTGCTTTTTCGCAAAAGGCACAACGTTTTGTTCTTCCGACTGCCAAGGAGCTTTGGGCAGTGCCGCCATGACCCCTGCGGCAAACCCTTCCGGAGGCGCCATATGGGCTCCTTCTTCCTTGAGCATACCGTTGATTGTTTCAATTTCAGCAAGTAATTTTGCGCAACTTTCACATTGGTGGATATGGGTCAAAAGAACTTCCGACTCTCCTTTACCAAGAACGCCGTCCGTATAGAGATAGATTTGGTCTTCCCATTTCGTACAACTCAATTCTTTTGCCCCCTTTCCAATAAAATTTTCAATTTCTTTTGCAACATTTGCCGTCCGCGGAATAGCCTTGTTTCTATGGTGGAAACAGGCACTTCCAACTTATCGGCAATTTCTTGATAGGATAAATCCTCCAAGAAACGGTACATCACCGGCAACCTGTAATTTTCAGGCAGCTCGCTGATGGCGCTGCGAATCATATCGCCGGTCTCCTGCTGCAGGAAGGTCTGCTCGGGACTCCTCGTCTCGCCGCTTTCCCCGCTCAACTCCAGACTGGCAAAATCTTCAACAGGCACCGTTTCCCTAGGTCTTTTTGCCAACGTATTGACGCACACATTGTGCGCCACCCGGTACATCCAAGGGAAAAACTTTCTGTCGTCAGAAAATTTATTTAAGACCCGATAGATGTGGAGGAACGCCTCCTGGGCTAAATCCCCCGCCTCGTCATAGTCTCCGCAGAGACGATAAGCAAGGCTGAAGATTTGCTTTTCGTACCGTTTGACCAGCACTTCAAAGGCAGCGTCCTCACCGGATAAGCATTTTTTAACTAATTCCTCATCTAAAAGATGCTTCATGTCGATTCTTCCTTATGCTTACATAATAAATACAAAAACTTCCTGGCAAAACTTGCATAAAAAACCAGGATTTCATCAGAAAAATTTTACTGTTTTTCTCTCTTGTTTTTATATTCTACAATTGGTTTTATTTTCCTATGGGCAGGAACAAATTCCCCTGTTTTTTCGCTGCAAAAAAACGACCTTTTCTCTTAGTATGAGAAAAAAATCGTCATCTTATACAGGGATTTTGTCGGAAAGAAAAACTCCACATGAAAGCCTTTTTCCGTTAAAATAAAAATAGGATTTCTTACAAATATGAGGTGTCTGTCTATGGGAGAAAATATCCCTATTTTTGAAAAAAATCAACTGCCCGGCATCGACTATCTGACAGGCGTTGCCGATAGAAACATGCTCCATCGTCAGGTTTACGCTCTTTTACGAGAAGGCGCGCCTTTTTCCTTTTTGCTGGTTGATATAGAAAATTTCGCCCTTTTTAACCAAGAATTGGACCCGCTCCAAGCAGACCAAGTCTTAAAACGTTTCGCCGCCTTTTTGCAGCAAAATATAACGTCAGGCATGAAGCTGGGACGGTGGCAAGGTAATTGCTTCGCTCTCCTTTTGCCGGGGCAAAACCGCAAACAATGCGAAGATTTCACCCACCAACTGATAGCTCGCTTAGCTCACGCGCCCTGGCAAATAGCTGAGCTGCCCATTGGTATTCATACCGGGTTTAGCTGCTGCCCGCCGGGAAACGCCGCCACCCTCATCGCCCAGGCGGAATCCGCCCTGTCAGAAGAAAAACGGCAAAAGAAACAGCCCGCCTGGCTTGGACAAGGACACCCCTCGCTGCAAAACCAATTGCTGTTATCTTTCCTCACCACCAGGGATTCATATTATCAAAAATTTATTTTAAAGACCATAGAGACCGCCCATAAAATGGGACAAGCCCTGGAAATGAGCGATATGATGCTGAAGAATTTAGAAACAGCCGCCCTTTGGCAGGATACGGGCATGGTCGAAATCCCCGCCTCTATTCTGCTTCACCCGGGACCTTTACCGGAGAAATATTGGCAGGTAATCAACCGCCACCCCATTCACAGCAGCAGCGTCGCCGCTAAAATGGAGCTGGGAGAATCCGTAGTCCAAGCCATTCTTCACCACCATGAGAAATGGGACGGCAGCGGCTATCCTCACCATTTGCAGGGAACGGAAATCCCGCTCCTCGCCCGCATCCTGCAAATTGCCGGCAGCTGGAGCGCCATGCAGCTCCCCCGTCCCTACCGCAAACAGCTCTCTCACAGCGCCGCGCTGGAAGAAATTTATGCAGGGAGAAACAAAGCCTTCGACCCCCACTTGGTCAGCATTTTCCGCAAAGCCATTCTTTAAATCTTACAGATAACCGGCAAAGATTTTCTCCGCCAAGGACTGATAATAGGTCACATCAATTTTTGCGCCCAGAGAATTTGCCAGGTGTTTTTTCGCCAGCTCCGGCGTATAATCAGACAACAAATAAACGCGGTAGTTATGATAACCCTTTTCATAGTGCTGCACCGTAGGCAGGGCTTTTACACTGCTGATTTTCAGGCTTGCCGGGTCGTCCTTCACGCCGCTGACGGTGATTTCCACCATAGCGCCCAGGAGGGTATCCGTCTTCTTTTGGCTGGAGATAAAGTTGCCCAGAGAATAAACCACCGGCACCGTCCTGCCATCTGCCGACGTGACGTTCTCAATGGGTTGAATGACATGAGGATGACCGCCTAAGATGAGGTCCGCCCCCGCGTCTGCCGTCTCTTGGGCAATAGAGGTCTGATTGCTGTTGGGACTGAGGTGATATTCGTCGCCCCAGTGGTAATTGACGATAACAAAATCCGCCTGGTTTTTCGCCCGCGCAATGTCCGCTTTAATCGCATCCATATCGATTAACGCTACCTGCCACGGTTGTTTTACCGGGATACCGTTGGTGCCGTAGGTGTAGCTAAGAAAGGCAAAACGGAAGCCCTCACGCTCCTCAATAACGATTTTACTGTCCCGCTCCTCCTGACTGCCAAAAATCCCCGTTATCTGCACCGTGGGGTGATTCACCCAGACCTCATAAGTTGCGGTCGCGCCTTTCGCTCCTGTGTCCATAATGTGATTGTTGGCAAAGTTTACCACATCAAACCCCGCGTCGATTAAAGCGTCCACCGCCGAAGGCGGCGCGTTAAAAGAAGGATAACCAGAAGGTCCACGATTGGGATTAGTGGGCGTTTCCTGATTGACGAAAGCAATATCCGCTTGTCCAATCTGTTCTTTGACAAACTGGTAAATGGGCTTGTAATCATAGCTGCCGTCGGCTTGCCGCGCGTCTTTACTGATGGTGTCATGGAGCAGATTATCCCCCGCGGCGAGAATGGTGATTTCCACCGGTTGGGGCGTGTTATCCACGATAGGCAGATTTTCCCCGCCGGTTGCTGCACCGTCCCGGAGTGCGCCGATGCCCAGAGAGATGAGATAACCGCCCACAAAACAGCAGAGCAAGAGGATGATTCTCGCCATTTTATGAGAAGGCAGCACAGAAAATATTTTATCGAAAA
>CATIYQ010000077.1 GCA_949739465.1 uncultured Peptococcaceae bacterium
CTGATTTGTATTATTTGTTGCAGGCGGCGTTGGTGCTTTTGGAATTGGGACGGGACGCGGAGTTGACGGCACGTTTCTTTGAATTACGCTTTCTGGATATTCTGGGCTATCGCCCCTACTTGGAAAGCTGTGCCAATTGCCGTCGACGGGTGCAAAACAGCACTTTTGTCCTATCTCCTGTGAAAGGCGGTATTCTTTGTGCCAGTTGCGGCGGGGGGACTTCTTTACCTACGATTCATGCAGGTACAGTGCTGATGATGGAAAGATTACTGCAAGCGCCTCTGACCCAATTGCCAAATCTGAAAATCGGCAAAAGTGCCAAAGAAGAAATGAACCAGGCATTGCAGAGTTATCTGCAATATCATATTGAGCGTTTTAGTAAGGCGAGAGGGTTGTTGCGGCAACTGCTGCCGGAAATAAACGTTGAATCTCATGCATAATTTTTTCGGATTCCGGACAATACTAAGGGAAAGAATGTTGTCCGAGGTGAAGAAAATGGAAGAGATGCAAGAGATGTTAAAGGAGCTGGACGCGGTGACAGACCGCACCGGCGTATCTTATGGAGAAGCCTATGAGGCGCTTTTGAAACATGATAAAGATGTGATTCGCGCTATTATCGCCATAGAAAAAGAACGACGACCGAAAAACTATTTTGGTATCAGTCAAATGGTGGAAAAAACCAAAGAAAGTAAAATCCAAATCATGAAAGATGAGGAGAAAATCGGTGAGATTCCTGCCGCCGCAGGACTGTTGGGGGTGGCGGCAACTTGCCTTTTACCTCGATTCGCCATGATAGGCGCAGTAGGAAGTATTGCCGCTATGCTAAACAATGTAAATTTGGAAATTACTTCTGAAGAGAAGAAAAATCAAAAGCAAAGTGAGAATACCCGTGAGAAAAATGATTTTTCCGCTCATCACGATTTTGTCATGGAAATGGCAAATCTGGCGGAACAAAATAACAATGCCGCCAAGAACTAAACAGAGGGAGACCCTTTTCTTGTTGCATACAGAAAGAAAGGGGTCTTTTTTTATGGAAAGGGGGAAGTTTTTCCCCTTGATAATTGACAGTACCCTGGGATTTTGCTATTATTAAATATAAGACTAAATGGTATTTTGTTCCTGAAATATGAGGGATTTAAGAAGAAGAAACGGCTTTGTTTGGGAGTGATACGATGAATTTTCAAGAAATGATTTTAACTCTAAATAAATTCTGGGGCGATGCCGGCTGCATTATTTTACAGCCCTATGATGTTGAAAAGGGGGCAGGCACTATGAATCCTGCTACTTTTTTAAGGGCATTGGGACCGGAGCCTTGGCACGTAGCATACGTGGAGCCTTCCCGTCGTCCCGCTGACGGCAGATATGGGGAAAATCCCAATCGTTTGCAGCACTATTATCAATATCAAGTTATCTTAAAACCCTCTCCTGATAATATCCAGGAATTGTATTTAGCCAGCCTGGAAGCGCTGGGTATCCGCACCGAAGAACATGACATTCGTTTTGTTGAGGACAACTGGGAGTCCCCAACGCTGGGCGCATGGGGCTTGGGCTGGGAAGTGTGGCTGGACGGCATGGAAGTCACACAGTTTACCTATTTCCAACAATGCGGCGGTATTGACTGTAAGCCTGTTTGCGGTGAGGTTACTTACGGCATTGAGCGTCTTGCTATGTTCATTCAAAAAGTCGACAGCGTCTATGATATTGAATGGGTAGACGGCATCTCTTACGGTGACGTATTCCACCAAAATGAAGTGGACTATTCCAACTATAACTTTACCGAAGCGGACACCGATATGCTTTTCCAATTATTCAATATGTATGAAAAAGAAGCATTGCGGGTGGTAGATAAAGGTTTGGTACAGCCTGCTTACGACTATGCCTTGAAATGTTCTCATACCTTTAACCTGTTAGACGCTCGCGGGGCTATTAGCGTAACGGAGCGGCAAAGCTTTATCGGCAGAGTGCGGCACTTGGCAAAGGTATGCGCCCAGGGCTATGTGGAACAACGGGAACGTTTGGGCTATCCTTTAATCAAAGACCCGAAAAAACGTCAAGCAATGGGCTTGGATTTGCCGAAAGAGGTGAAATAAGATGACAGCAGCAAAAGAAAAACGAAATTTATTATTTGAAATCGGCACGGAAGAAATCCCGGTGCGGTTTATGGATTCTGCTTGTAAGCAAATCAAAGAAACCATTGGCAAGGGCTTAGCGGACGCTCGTCTTTGTTACAAAGAGCTTACGGTTTGGGGGACGCCCAGACGGTTTGCTCTTTTGGTAAAAGATTTAGACGTGCTGCAAGAGGATATTTCTGTAGAAGTCAAAGGTCCTGCTCAAAAAAGCGCTTATGAGGCAGCGGGTAATCCTTCTAAAGCGTTGGAAGGATTTTGCAAAGGACAAGGCGTTTCTCTTGCTGATGTTTTTGTGAAAGAATTGAACGGGGTGCCTTATGTCTATGCCATGAAACATAGTCAAGGGAAAGCCACTGCTGAGTTATTACCTCAAATGTTGGTAGATTGCGTGCAAAAAATTTACTTTCCCAAACCAATGCGTTGGGCGGATTTGGATATGAAGTTTGCCCGTCCTATTCGTTGGCTGGTGGCTTTGTGGGGCAGTGATGTTTTGCCTGTTGAGATTGCCGGAGTGAAAGCGGGTAGATACAGCCGCGGTCATCGTTTTCTTTCCAACGACCATGTAGAAATCACCTGTCCTCTTAAGTATCAGGAAATTATGCGGGAGAACTTTGTCATTGTCGACCAGGAAGAACGGAAAAATATCATCTGGCAGCAAATCCAAGAAGTGGCAAAGAGCTGCAACGGTGTGGTAAAAGAAGACGAAGAACTCTTGGAAGAAGTAACTTATCTTTTAGAATATCCTACTGCTTTGGTAGGAAACTTTGATGAAAGTTATCTGCTCCTGCCACCGGAAGTAATTATTACGCCAATGCGGGAACATCAGCGGTATTTCCCTGTTTATGGCAAGGACGGCAAGCTCATCAATAAATTTATCACAGTACGGAACGGGGTGGCGGAACATATTACTACCGTTGCGGAAGGGAACGAAAAAGTGTTGCGGGCGCGGCTTTCCGACGCTGAATTTTTCTGGAAGGAGGATTTGGAAAAATCCTTAGATGATAACGTAGAAAAATTACAGAACGTTGTCTTCCATGAAAAATTGGGGACGATTTACCAGAAAATGGAGCGGACGAGAGAAATTGCTGCATATCTAGGAAAAGAACTGGGTTTAGATGCTGCTCAAACAGAAAAATTGCAACGGGCTGTTTTCCTCTTAAAGGCGGATTTGGTTAGCAACATGGTTTATGAATTCCCGGAATTGCAGGGAATCATGGGTGAATATTACGGACAAAAAGCGGGAGAAGCGGCGGAGGTATCTCAAGCCATTCGGGAACACTACTTGCCTCGCTTTGCGGGAGACGCTTTACCGGAAAGTAAAATCGGTATGATTGCCGCCATTGCCGATAAAATCGATAGCATTGTAGGTATGTTTGCCATTGGACTTATTCCTACCGGCAGCCAGGACCCCTTTGCGCTTCGTCGGCAGGCGACAGGGATTAGCCAAATTATCATTCAAAAGCAATTACCTGTTTCCATTCAGGGCTTAGCCGGTGTGGCTTGCGATTTGTTTGCGGGGCAATTGGGCATTCATGTGGATAAAGATAAGGTATTGTCCGACGTGGCGCTCTTCTTTGAGCAACGGCTGGAAAATATTTTGTCTGATAATGGCATTGCGCCTGATGTTATTCATAGCGTCACCGTAACGATGCCGGACGACCTGTATCAGGCGAAGTTAAAAGCGGACGCGACCCACGCCTTCAAACAAACGGAACAATTTGCGCATTTAATGGGCGGCTTCAAACGGGCGGCAAACCTGGTGAAAGCAAATCCTGTGGCGCAAATGGAAATCAAAGAAAATCTCTTTGCGGATAATGCTGAAAAAACGTTGTATGATGCAATCTGTAAGGTGGAAAAGGAAACGGCTGCTTGTGTGGAACAAGGAGATTACCAAGGCGTGTTGGCGCAGGTGGCTTCTCTTGCGCCTGCCATTGATGGCTTCTTTGAAGGGGTCATGGTGATGGCGGACGACGACAATGTTCGTAATAACAGATTATCGCTGCTGGCAAAAATCGTGGCGTTACCTGCTGTTGTGGGTCGTTTGGATTTGCTGCAAAACTAAGAATGAGAAAAGAGTGTTGATGTGAATACGTTTGCAATATGGGTTAGCCTGTTAACCGGTCTTACCACAGCTTTGGGTGGGGTCATTTCCGTAGTTTTTCGACACATTTCCGATAAAGCCATGTCCGTGGTTTTAGGGTTTGCAGCAGGCGTGATGCTGGCGCTCTCTGTCTTGGGCATGTTACCTGAGGCATTGGAAATGCACGGCTTTTGGGGGACTGCTGTTGGCTTTCTCCTGGGTGGTATTGCTATGTTTTTCATGGATGTGGCAATGGGACATTCCAAAGAATGCGACCACCATCACGACCATGCCAAACATTGTGATAGTTATTTGAAAACAGGGCTGATGATTGCTTGCGGTATTTGTCTTCATAATATTCCCGAAGGAATGCTGTTAGGCGCTAGTTTTGAGACGGAAGAGACTTTTGGCATGATGTTGGCGCTTGCTATTGCGCTTCATAATATTCCGGCAGGCATTGGTATTGCTATGCCGTTGCAGTTGGCAGAGATAGATAAGCCTAAGATAATCTTGCTGACGGCAGGCGTTGGTTTGACGACGCTCTTGGGCACGGTTCTTGGGTTGTTTTTTGCCGGGATTTCTGCTCGGTTTGTGGCTTGGCTTATTGGTATTGCAGCAGGGGCTATTCTCTATATTGTTGTGGACGAGCTGTTGCCGGAAGCAAGAGAAAAGTCCAATCATTGGGCAAATGTGGGGATAGCGGCAGGGATTCTCTTATTTTTATTTTTAGAAACGGTATAATTCGATACAAAGAGGAAATGTTTTGACATTTCCTCTTTTCTTTCGGGTAAAATGCTTATATTTATGGTACAATAAACATAATCATTTTTTTAGGAGAGACCGATGGAATACGCAAAAAGCAAAACCATATTTGGCAATAAAAACGGCGTTAGTCAATTTATGCAGCGTCAGCTTGTAGCTGTTTATGACGATAACTTTACCGAGGAGGAAATCGTCTCTTTATCTATTGTGCAAACGCTGGCGGCAATAACGGCGAAAATCAAACGGGAAGTGGCTGTTTATCTCAATCGTCAGGGACAGGTCGTTTTGGTTGCTATAGGCGATTGCCGTAATGTATCTTTGCCGGACTTAGGCAGACGGCGAGGGGAATATCGTCTCTCCGGCATTCGCTGCATTCATACGCACCCTAGCGGCAACGGCGCTTTGAGCCAAATGGATTTATCCGCCTTGGCGCAATTACAGTTGGACGCTATGGTTGCCGTAGGTGTAGACGGTGACGGTAGCGTCACGAATATGGGGCTTGCCTGGGGCGGTGGCAAGACAGGCGAGACGGGGAAGCCTAAGGAAAAAGAAATCTTACTCTACAATAGCTGGGAGACTTTCGCGGCAGTAGATTTTCGCAAGGAAATAGCGGAAATAGAAAAGAGCCAGGGAAACGTAGCCGGACATCGGACGGAATCGGTGCGGGAGCGAGCCATTCTAGTGGCAGTGCAGACAGCGACCGAGGCGGAAGCCACATATTCTTATAGTATTGCGGAGCTGGAGGAACTAGCTAAAACTGCTGGCGTTGATGTGATAGGGCTTGTCCGTCAGCGTTGCCGACATGCCGTAGCCGCTACCTATGTGGGTAGGGGAAAGCTGGAGGAAATCAAACAAACACTGCAAAATAATCCTGCCGAAGTTGTCATCTTTAATGACGATTTATCTCCGGTGCAGCAGCGGAATTTAGAAGCTATCTTGGATTGTAAAATTATTGACCGTTCTTCTTTAATTCTGGATATCTTTGCGCAGCGCGCTCAGAGCAACGAAGGGAAAATTCAAGTGGAATTGGCGCAGTTAAAATATGCCCTGCCGCGGCTGCAAGGACAGGGCTTGGCTCTTTCTCGTTTGGGCGGCGGTATCGGTACGCGGGGTCCAGGAGAAACCAAGTTGGAAGTGGATAAACGTGCCATTCAGCGAAAGATACGGGATTTAGAAAGCCGCTTGCAGGAAATTGTTAAAACCAGGACCTTGCATCGACAGCGGCGCAATAAACAGAATATTCCTTTGGTGGCGTTGGTTGGCTATACCAATGTGGGAAAATCTTCTCTGCTGAATCTATTGACAGGTTCTCAGGTTATGGCGGAGAATCAACTCTTTGCAACGCTGGATACCACTACCAGACAGTTTTTGCTGCCTGGTGGTGGGGAATGTCTCCTTACGGATACCGTCGGCTTTATTCGTAAGTTACCCCATCATCTTATTGCTGCTTTCCGCGCTACGTTGGAGGAATCATTGGACGCTGACCTATTGCTTCATGTGGTAGACGGCTCTAGTGTTGACGCGGAGGGGCAGGCAGAGGTGGTGCTGCGGCTCTTAAAAGAACTGGGCGTCGCCGATAAGAAAATCCTTACGGTTATCAATAAAATTGATTTGCTCCCCACGGAGCAGGGACTGTCAAGGTTGCTGACCCTTTTTCCCGATAGTGTGGGAATTTCTGCTTTAGAGAAGCGGGGCATTGGTGATTTGCTGGCAAAGATTGAAGGGATTCTTTCTCGGCAAAAAGTTAGTTTTTCTCTGTGCATACCGTTCCAAGCGGGCAACTTGTTAGATGAGATTCATCGTTGCGGCACCGTTACCCATTTAGCATATACTGCCGAGGGTACGGAAGTTATGGGTACTATGGAAAAGGCTGATTGGCAGAAGATTTGCAGTCGGCTGGAAATGGAATCGAAAAAAGAGGTGGGACAAGAAGATGACACAGAAATACTATGATTATCATATGCATAGCCTGGTGTCCATGGATAGTTCCATGGATATGTCGGACGCTTGCGCGCAAGCCGTCCGTACGGGCATGAGCGGTATTTGTTTTACAGAACATCAGGATTATTTCTCGGACCATGCCGCAAAAAACAGCCGTGGACACGTGGAAATTGATATGGATTTTTATGACAGACAAATTCGGCTGGTGCAGGCGCAATATGGTAACCGTTTAAGTATTTGTCAAGGGGTAGAGCTGGGTCTGCAAGACTGTAATGTCGAAGAAGTTCGCGCTTTTTTATCCCAACATTCTTTCGATTATATTATCGGGTCTGTTCATACCATTGAGAGAAAAGAGATTTCCACCGGGGCTTTTTACGAAGGGAAAACCAAGGATGCCGCGTATGCTGCTTATTTCCGGGCGGTCTATGATATGATTATGACACAGCCGATTTTTCATTGTTTGGGGCATTTGGATTTGGTAAGACGGTACAAGGGCTATGGTGATAATGCCATTGATTACAATAAATTTAGCATACTGATAGACGAGATTTTACGGGCATTAATTGAACGGGGCAAGGGGTTAGAGGTGAACACTGCCGGGATTCGCTACGGCGTGGGCAGTATGCATCCGGATATGCCTATCCTAAAACGGTATCGGCAATTGGGTGGTGAAATCATCACTTGCGGTTCTGACGCTCATCGGCGAGACCATGTGGCAATGGATATCAAAGAGGCTTACGCATTGCTGAAGGAATGCGGCTTTACTTATGTCAGTCGTTTTGTTGGCGGGAAAGAAGAAAAAATACCTTTGAAATAACAGAAAAGTTTTAACAGGAAGGAGGGACAAGCATTGGCGTTAAAATTAATAACAGGTGGTGCGGGGGCAGGAAAAACCTACGCTTGCTGGGAAGAAATGAAAACCCTTTTGGCAGCCGACCCTTTAGGCACGCCTTGCATTATGCTTGTTCCGGAACAGGCTAGTTTTTCTTATGAAAAAATGCTGGTATCTGTTTTGGCAGCCAAGGGAAGCATTGGAGGACAAGTCCTGAGCTTTCAGCGGTTAGCCCATTTGTTGCTGACGGAAAAATCTTTGGTGCAACCTGTGTATATGAACGAAATGGGCAGAACTATGGTTTTGGCAGAGTTGATACGGCAGCGGCAAGACGATTTGTCGGGGCTGAAGAATGCGGCGGGGAACCCGGGCTTTGCCGGGGAAATCAGCAGTCTGTTCAAAGAATTTCAGCAATATTGCATTACGCCGCAGCAGTTAAAGGGAATCGGTAAAACTGCCATTGGTGGTGAAGAAACAGGCGAAAACAAAATTTCTCGGGAGTTTGATAAAGCCTTTGCCGCAAAGATAGATGATATTTGTCTGCTTTATGAAGATTGGCGGCAATTTGGAGAGGGTGCATATTCGGACCATGAGGAAATTCTTACGCAATTGTTAGCGGAAATTCCTCACAGTCCATTGCTGAAGAACGCTATCGTTTGGGTGGATAGCTTCGCTACCTTCAGCCGGCAGGAGCAGTTAGTGGTACTAGCCTTAGCGAAATATTGCAGGGACGTTACCGTTACCTTTTGTCTACCGAAAACGCTTTTCAAATATCCCGTTATATCGCCGCAAAATGCCTTTTATCATATTTATCAGGCGAGAGAGCAATTGCTGACAGAGGCGCGGGAGCAGGGTATCGCTTTGGCAGAGGAAATCACTTTGTCGGATTGCCCGCGGTATAGAGATAACGCCGTTCTCGGTTTTTTGGAAAAGGGACTTTTGACCTATCCCGTGCGGGTATATTTGCAGGAAGACGTTAATGCTGTAATGGGACTTTGCAAGGCGAAAGACATGGAAAGCGAAATCATTTATGCGGCGCGGAAAATACGGCAGTTGGCGCGGAGCGAGCATTGGCATTATCGGGATTTTGCCGTGATTACCAGGGACGTTAGCCGTTATGAAAGTCTTATTAAAAGAATTTTTACCCAGATGGGGATTCCCGTTTACATTGACGAAAAGCAATCCCTTTATCAGCATCCTCTTATCGAGCTGATTCGGGCGGCATTGGAAGTCGTGGCAGAAAAATGGCGGACAGACGCTGTTCTTCGTTATTTGAAATGCGGGCTTGCCTGGAACAACCGTCGGGATATTGATATGCTGGAAACCTATGCTTTAGCGGCTGGCATCAATTACCAGCGGTGGTATCAGAAAAAAGATTGGTCTTATCTGCCCAAACGGTGGCAGGAAACGGAAGGCTATGACTTAGCCCATATAGACGGCTTGCGGCGGGAAATCCTTGCGCCGCTGGAAACCTTTGCTCAGAGCGTCAAAGGAGCCGTTACCGGCAAAGAATTTGCTCGGCATATTTTTACCCTGCTGGATAGTCTGGCGGTAGAAGAGAAAATCAGCCGTTGGTACCAGGAAGACCTTGCCAAGGGAGACTTTATCAGCGCGGAAATCCATCGCCGTATTCCCGAGGAAGTGGGTAATTTCTTGGCGCAGGTAGAGACATTTATGGGGGAAGGGGGGTATACGGCAGAGGAAATCTTGCCTCTTTTAGAACAAGGTTTCAGAGAAATGAAAATCTCCATGACGCCACCTGCTTTAGACGGCGTATTTATCAGCGATGTGGAAAACAGCCGTATGCCGGAGGTAAAGTGCAGTTTTGTGGTGGGACTGAATGAAGGACTGTTTCCTGCCAAAAGTGGGGAAGACGGTTTCTTTTCCAGTGGAGAACGGGAATTATTGGCAAAGCACGGCGTACAGTTGGGACCCAATCGGGATAGACGGCAGTATATCGAAGAATACCTGCTCTATATTGCGATGACCAGGAGCAGGGAGCGGTTGTATTTATCTTATCCTATGACAGATGAAAAGGGCATGGTGCTATTGCCTTGCCTTGCTATGGGTAAAATCAAAGAAATGTTTCCCTATTTGCAGGAGAATTATTTTTCCGGGTTGTCAGAGGATTTGCAAGACTATCGGTTGTTGGCAGGAGGGCAATATGATTTTGCCGCCTTGGGCAATGTGTTTCGAGAAGTGAAAAAGGGCAGGCATCTGCCGGACTTTTGGCATAGCGTCTATAACTATTATTTGCAGTCACCGACATCTTTTGGGGATATGGAGCAGCTAAAAAAAGTCCTCTTAGAGGAAAAAGATTTCTCTTATCTTTCTCCTGCTGTGGCAGGGGGGCTCTATGGCAAACAGGTTTATTCCAGCATTTCCCGTCTGGAGAAGTTTCAGCAGTGTCCCTTCGCCCACTTTGCAGCCTTTGGTTTGCAGCTGAAAAAACGGTTAAAGTATGAACCGGGACGGGCGGAAACAGGGAGCATTTTCCATGAAGCCCTTGCTTATACCGGGAGGACTTTGGCAAAGAAAGATTTAACTTGGGCGGATTTAACGGAGGAAGAAGCGCTGGTTATCGCCAAAGAGGCAGTAACCGCTATTGCCGGGGAATATTGGGGGGATATTGCGGAAAATGAAGCAAAATACGCTTACCTTCAAGAGAAGTTGGGACGACTCATTGCCTCGGTTATGATTGCCTTAGGGGAACAGCTGCAACAAGGGGATTTTACGCCTATTGCTTGGGAGCTGTCTTTTGGCGTGGAGAAAGACTTGCCCGCTCTGACCCTGGACTTGCCCGGCGGCGGACGGCTGGTGATTTCCGGCGCTATCGACCGGGTGGATTGCGCTCAGTCGGAAAATAAAACTTGGCTTAGAGTGGTGGACTATAAATCCAGCGATAAAAATTTAACCCTCAACGATATTTTCTATGGGCTGAAAATGCAGCTGCTTCTCTATATGCAAGTGGCGTTAAGCAACAGCGTGGTCATCACCAAGGGGAAAAAGGCGGATAGTGCGGGGGTGTATTATTTTACCCTGAAAGACCCTATGGTAAAGAGTTTGCAGCAGCTGGATTCGGAAGAGGCGAAAGCTGCTTGGCTCAAAGAATTCAAAATGGGCGGCATTGCCGTAAAAGATGTAGAAGCTGTATATCTGGCGGATAAAAATATCAATGGTGCGTCTACGGTCATTCCTGTTATGCTCAACAAAGACGGTAACTTCCGTAAAGATTCGCCGGGGCTTGGGGTAGAGCAAATGGCGTTGCTGCAAAAGCATATTCTTCGTCTTTTAGAGCAGGCAGGGCAGCAGTTAATCACAGGGTACATCGGGGTGAAGCCCTGGAAGCAAGGGAAATTTGATGCTTGCGCTTATTGCGATTTTAAAGCGGTGTGCGGCTTTACCAAAGACTTGCAGCCGTCTGCTGTCGTGAAAACATTAAGCGATGAAGAAGTATGGCAAGAAATCCAAAAAGAGGAGGGGGTGGACCATGAAGCGTGAGTGGACGGTGCAGCAGCAAGCGGCTATCGACCATCGAGAAGGAAATCTGTTGGTATCGGCAGGGGCAGGTTCCGGGAAAACAGCCGTATTGGTAGAACGCATTATCCGACAGGTTATCGACGAGCAAAATCCTGTGGACATCAACCGCTTGCTGGTAGTCACCTTTACCAATGCGGCAGCAGCAGAAATGCGGCAGCGTATCGGTAGCGCCTTGTTTCAGCAGTTAAAGGATGCAAAGAATCCAAAAATTGCGGAATATTTGCAAAAACAGTTGACTTTGCTGAATATTGCTTCCATTACGACGTTGCACTCTTTTTGTTTGGATTTGTTGCGGGAACACTATTTGCTGGTGAATCTACCGGCAAAGTTTGCCATTGTCAATGAAACGGAGAAAACTCTCCTCATGGAAGAGGTGTTAGACCGTTTACTGGAGGAAGTCTATGCAGCCAAAGACCCTGCTTTTCTCTCTCTGGTAGACGCGTACGGCGGCAGGGAAGACGAGCTGGTGCGGAAAATTATTTGGGAATTATATGAGTTTAGTTTGAGTCAGCCCAAACCTATTGCTTGGTTGGAGAGCTTAAGCGGACAGTATGGGATTGCTGATGAAGGGGAATTACAATCTTCTCCCTGGTATGACTTTTTACGGCGGCAGTGTCTGGCAGAGCTGGACGAAGCCATTGCATTTTTAGACGGAGCGGCGGCAATTGCCGGGAAAGAGGACGGACCCGGGAGCTATCTTCCTCAGCTGGCAGAGGAAAAAGCCATGCTGGAGGCAGTGCGGCAGCAAATGTCAGAACCCCTTTGCGATGGCTATAAGATTTTTTCCGCTCTTTCTTTTGCGACGCTTCGTCTCAAAGGCAAGTGTGACCCTGCCCTGAAGGAGCAGGCAAAAAGATATCGGGATAAGGCGAAAGAGATTGCTTTACGCTGGAGAGATAAGATTTTTCTCCGTAACAACGAAGAAAACTTGCGGCAAATTCAAAGTCTTTATCCTGTGGTAGAAACTTTTATCACATTGACCAAGAACTTTTATGAGCGACTTCAGGAAGCGAAGGCAAAAAAAGCCTGGGTAGACTTTTCCGACTTAGAGCATTTTGCTCTGGTGTTGTTGGAAGACGATACCAACGGCATTGCCCGCTCACTACAAGAAAAATTTGCCGAGGTATTGGTTGATGAATATCAGGATATTAACCGTGCCCAGGAGGCTATTTTGCAGTTGGTCTCCCGTGGAGATAATCGTTTCTTTGTAGGTGATGTGAAGCAAAGTATTTATCGCTTTCGCTTGGCAGAGCCGGGACTGTTTCAAGAAAAATACCAAGCTTACGACCGAGGCGAACAGGGCAGCAAAATTGACCTGTCGGTTAATTTCCGCAGTCAAGGAGAAATCTTAAAAGGGATTAACTTCGTTTTTGCGCAGCTGATGAACGGCGGCGTAACGGAAATCGACTATAATGAGGACACCTATCTTGTGCCGCGGCGGGCAGATTGCACGCCTTACCCCATTGAACTGGACATCATTGATGTAAAACAAGCCAAAGAAGAGGAGGAGGACGATACTTCCGCTGCTCAGCGGGAAGCCCGAATCATTGGCAGGAAAATTCAACGGCTTGCAGAAGAGGGATATGCTTACGGCGATATGGTCATTCTTTTGCGCAGTACGAAAAATTGGGCAGGCGTGTTTCAAGAGGAGTTTCAGTTGTTGGGGATTCCTTGCTATGCAGAGGTGAATAACGGCTATTTTGAAGCGCCGGAGATTTCTCTAATTACTTCTATCTTGCAGGTTATTGACAATCCCTATCAGGATATTCCCCTGGCGGGGGTGTTGCTTTCTGTCTTTGGCGGTTTTACCCCCGATGACCTGACTACCCTTCGTGTAGGGGAAAAGAGACTGCTTTATGACGCTCTTCTTCGTGGAGAGGAAAAGGAAATTTCCTCTTGCCTTAAGGAAAAAATCCGTGGTTTTCTGGAAAAGTTAAATACGTTGCGTTATGCTGCCTTGCACCAACCTGTGGCGGCGTTGGTTGATTTGATTTATCAGGAGTATCACTTGTATCAGTGGGTGGGGTTACTGCCTGGCGGGACGGTAAGACAAGCTAACTTAAACGCTTTTTACCAGCAAGCAAAGGAATATGATGAAGGGGCTTACCGTGGGTTATATCGTTTTGTGCTTTTGTTAGAAAGAATGGCGCAAACAGGGACTGGTATTTCTTCAGCGGCTTCTGTTGGCAGTGGTGAGGTGGCAGTGCGGATTATGAGTATTCACCATTCCAAAGGACTGGAATTTCCCATCGTCTTTGTTGCGGGTCTGGGACGGAAGTTTAATATGCAGGATATTATAGGCGACGTATTGCTTCATCGTGAATTGGGCATGGGCATCGTTGCCATGGACAAAAAAAATCATGTAAAATATCAGACCTTACCAAAAATCGCTATTATGGAAAAGGCGCGCCAAGAAACCCTGGGGGAAGAACTGCGCGTTTTATATGTAGCGTTGACCCGCGCCAAAGACCGCTTGATTCTCATTGGCAGCTGTAATAACTTAGAAAAATCTGTGCAGGGCTGGCAGGAAAGTTGTGATAGTCCCTTGGTTTCCCTGCCTTTTGACGACATTCGCAACAGCAAGTCTCCTTTGGATTGGTTGGCAAGGGCAGTGATTCGCCATAAAGACGGCGCGCCGCTGCGCTGTTACAAAGACCTACCTCCTGTGGAGATTTTGCCTGAAGTATATGACCATGACAGCGCTTGGCAGGTTTCTATTTTGCAGTCTGCGGGGGAAGGAGTTTCTGCGCCGGTGGAAAACATCGCCTTCTTAGACAGCCTGAAAGCGTTGACCCCAGTGGCGGACGCTCCCCTGCAGGAAGAAATCCATGGGATTCTCAGTTGGCAGTATCCCTGGCAAAGTTTGGCGGATAGAGAAGGAAAACTTTCCGTTACGCAGTTGCAGCGTCGTCGACAGCAGGAGATGTTAGCAGATTTTTCTTTCTGGGTTGAACAGGTGGAGGATTCGACTTTTACAGCGGCTGTCACTTCTCTTCATCGAGAGACGGAGACCGGGACTGACCCGCGGTTTCGCGGCACCATGCACCATTTTATTTTTGAGCATTTGACGTTAATGCCAAATTTAGACGCTAGCGATATTCGGTGGCAGATCGATGCAATGCTGACAGAGGGCGCGCTGCCCCAGGAAATGGCAGCCCAAATCAATTATGAAGGCATTTGTCGGTTTTTCACTCAACAGGTAGGACAAGAACTGTTGCAGGCAGAACGAGTTTATCGGGAGCTGCCCTTTCTCTTCTCCATGCCAACAGAAGAGATTTACGGCGATGGTACTGACGGAGAACAGACGGTGCTGCAAGGCACCATTGACTTGGCGTTTTCTACCGCCGAAGGCTGGGTCATCGTAGACTATAAATCCGGCGGCAGTGACTATG
The DNA here is from genome assembly GCA_949739465.1 of uncultured Peptococcaceae bacterium. GTDB lineage: Bacteria > Bacillota > Dehalobacteriia > UBA4068 > JAAVYR01 > JAAVYR01. Next base: position 14,677 of record CATIYQ010000077.1, read on the forward strand.
GTGCAAAGAACGTTGATATTGCAGAGAAATACGGCGGACAGGTAAGCCAGTATGCTCGCGCTTTTGCTCGCATTACCGGGGAAGCGGTAACCAGAAAATATATTTATCTGTTGCAGCAAGGAAAATTTGTGGAAATTCCCTAGAACAGGCGCAAATCCTCTCTATCTGACATAAACTAAAGCAGATGGGAGGGATTTGCTTTGTTTGGCGGTTGGTGCAGGAGTATTTGTCGTATGGTGACAGGCGCGGCGCGGCGCATTGGTTTTTCTTACAGTTTATTTTTTTGCGCCACCATTTTATTGTTTATGTATGCGTTCGTTGCGCCCAGCTTTTTGATTATTTTGGTATTGTTCATTTTGTTTTTGGCATTGTTGTCGGTAAATTTATTTTAAAAAATTTTTTAAACCTGGTATGCTATCAGATTTTTTGGAAGGAAGAGCTGCTTTATGCAGCTCTTTTTTGTATTGGGGAGATTTCATAAAAAAATATTTTTGGGAAAGGCTATGAAATGGAGGAGGTGATTGGAATGGAAAATAAAATTTGCTGTGAAGTAAAAGACTGTGCTTATAACAAAGCCAAAGAATGTATTGCCAAAAATGTGGAAATCGTTCTTTGCGGCGATTGTCATGCGGAAACCTGTGACGGTACTGCTTGTAAAACATTTAAAGCGCACTAATGGGGAAAATGAAGGAGGGTATGAACATGGCGACACAATTGACCACCAAGGAATTGATGTATTTAACAGACTTTATTGATATTGAGAAAAAAGAAGTAGAAAAATTCCAAAAAGCGGCGCGGGAAGCCTCTGACGCTCAGTGTAAAGCAATGTTTGAAAACTTGGCGCAAATGCACCAAAACCATTTTAATATGTTGCAAAAACATGTAACCGGCGGCAGTATGCTTTCTTAGTGGTTTTCTTGATAGAGAAAATTTGTTAAATATGGAGGAAGAAGATATGGCAAGCGTAAATGATGATAAATTGATTTCTTGGGATTGTCTCAAAGACCAGAAATTTTTAGCCAAGAACTATGCCCAAATGGGAACGGAAATGGTAAATCCTGCCCTTTTGCAGGACGTGGTAACCATTTGTCAGGAGGAAATCCGCGGCAACCATGAAATCTTTAACCTAATCAGCCGTAACGGTTGGTACAGCGTACAGATGGCTGACGCTCAGCAAATGCAGCAAGCAGCCCAGCAAGTAAATCAAATGAAAAGCGGTAACTAATTTGCTTGTTTTGTCATTGGAAAAATAAAGAAAAATCAATAAATCAGCAAACTCTGTTAAATAAAAAATGTATTATTTAACAGAGTTTGTTTTTTTATGTGAATGTGATAAAATTGTTTCATTAGAAAATTCGACAAAAGATGCGATAAAAGAAAATGCGATGAATCATCTAATGGAAAGTGTGTAAAAAATGACGACAGTAAACAAAGAAAAATCGGTAAAAACAGTAAAACCAAAACGTATTAGTGCTAAAGAGCGGCAGCGTATTGACGGCGTACTGGAAATCCTAGCGGATACATACAAAGATACCAAGTCCGCTTTGAAATTTAACTCTACCTATCAATTATTGATTGCGGTGATTTTATCCGCCCAGACCAATGACAATCAAGTCAATAAAATTACTGACGTGTTGTTTGTAGACCATGGCACGCCGGAAACTATGGTTGAATTATCTCTGGAAGAAGTGGAGGCTTATATTAAAACTTGCGGTTTGTATAAAAACAAGGCCAAAAACGTGCTGGCAACCAGCCATATGCTTTTGGAAGAATATGGCGGCAGGGTGCCGGATAACAGAGAAGAATTGATGCGGCTGCCCGGTGTGGGCAGAAAAACTGCCAATGTGGTATTAAGCGTAGGCTTTGGCAAGCCCGCCATGGCAGTAGATACCCATGTGTTTCGCGTCTCGCACCGTTTAGGTTTATCCAATGGCAAAGACCCCTTGGATACGGAAGCGGATATTTGTCAAGTCATCCCTGAGCAGGATTGGGCAGACGCGCACCACTGGCTTATCTGGCACGGAAGACGTGTGTGCAGCGCCCAACGACCCAAATGCGACAGCTGTCCGGTGGCAGCATTATGTTTATATAAGGGGGAAGATAAATGAATTTCAAAAAAGAAATGAGAAAAGGCTCTGTTTTTCTTAGTTTATTGATTCTTTTTCTGGTTGCCTTTCAAAGCTTTGCCTTTGCAGCGGTAGAGATAGAAATGACCGACGCGGATATGGCACGTTACCTGGCAACCCGCGGCAGTCTATATGATATTGGCGGTAAAATCAATACGGCGGAAACGGTAGAAGCCATTATGGCGGAGTTGGAAAAAGTAGACCGTTACGCAAAATATTATACCGAAGAAGAATTTCAATTTATGTCCGATACCAACCAAGGCAGCAAATTTGGTATCGGTATCAATATCCAAGAGGTGGACGGGCAAATCGTCGTTGTGGGATTTATTCCCGGTAAACCTGCGGAAACCAGCGGTATGCAAGTAGGCGACGTTTTATTGAAAGTTGCTGGTATGGATTTAAAAGATAAGCCGGTAGAGTCCGTATCTTATTACATTACTCAGAACATTACGGACAAGGTAGAAGTGGTCGTGTTGCGGGACGGCAAGGAGCTGACTTTCTATGTAGAGCCTGCCATTGTGGAAACGGATAGCCTGACCTATGGCATGATAGAACATAAAATCGGCTATATTCGTATCGTTGAGTTTACTTACCGCACACCGGAAGAATTTGAGGCTGCCTTAAAGGATTTAAAATCTCATGGCGCGGAATGTTTCTTATTGGATTTGCGTTCCTGTCCCGGTGGTGTGTTGGAAGGGGTTATCGGCGTTGCCGGCTATTTGATTCCTGAAAGTCCCCTGGTGTTTATTCGGGAGCGGGACGGTAGAGAAGACTACTACCGTTGCCAAGGACAGGTAACGGATATGCCTTATGTGGTGCTGGTGAACGGCAGCACGGCAAGCGCCGCCGAATTATTGAGCGGCTCTATCCAAGATGCGAAAACCAGTGTTGTGATTGGCACAAAAACCTTTGGCAAAGGATTGGTGCAGGGAACATATAAATTACCTAGCGGCGCGGGGCTGAAGCTGACCGTTGCAAAATATTACACCAAAAACTACCAGGATATTGACGCGCAAAAAGGTATCAATCCTGATATTGTAGAAGATGATGTGGAGAAGCAAAATGAAATCGCCTTGAATATTTTGCGGAATCATGTAACATATGGTGATAGCGTTATCTTTACACTGGGTAGCGCTGTTATGCAGTCTGCCGGCGGCGCGAGCCATTTAAGCCAAGCGGTTTATACCAAAGACGACCGGGCAATGTTACCGTTACGGCAAACGGTGGAAACCTTAGGCGGCACAGTTTATTCTGTAAACGATACGATATATGTTCTTGCTAATGGCAATCAGTTGGAAATCAATAGCAAGAGCGGCGCAATTTCTTTCCGCGGTAAAATCATTGATTTGCCGGTAGAATTCCGCGGCGGCGCCACCATGGTGTCGACACAGATATTGACAGAATTATTAGGTTATGATGTGACTTTTTATCCGAATAACGACAGCATCGTCGTTCAGTAAGATGTGCCCAAAAAGAAAATATTTTCTGAGAATTTCCCATAAGACAACTCTGACCTTGGCTTATGGGAAATTTATTTTTTTAGGAGAAGGGTTGACAAAAAATCTGTCATTGGGTATAATAAGAAAGTCGCTGAGAGGTGACCAAGGTTAATCTGCAAAGACAATAACCGAAATAATAGTTGACAAATACTTCCTTTTTTAGTATAATGTCTTTTGTTGAGGGCGATTAGCTCAGCTGGGAGAGCGCCTGCCTTACAAGCAGGATGTCGGCGGTTCGATCCCGTC
>CATIYQ010000078.1 GCA_949739465.1 uncultured Peptococcaceae bacterium
AATGCCACAGAGGTGCGGGTGACTATTCCGGAAGGATTAACAGTAGAACAAACAGCAGAGGTTTTTGCGGAAAAGGGTTTAGTGGATAAAGACAAATTTATCGACTACACCTTAAACGGTGATTTTCCTTATGACTATTTGCCGCCTAAGGGTACGCCGGAGCGGCTGGAAGGGTTCTTATTTCCGGAAACTTATCAAATCTCCACTTCTTGGGACGAAGAGGATATTGTCAATATGCTCCTAAGACAGTTTGATAAAGTATTTACGGAAGAATGGCGGGAAAAAGCAGCGGCAGACGGCAGAAGTATTTATGAAGTGGTAACGCTTGCCTCTATCGTGGAGCGGGAAGCGAAAGTTGCAGGGGACAGACCAATCATTGCAGGGGTGTTCTTAAACCGCTTAGATATCGGTATGAAGCTGGAATCCTGCGCTACAGTGCAATATGCTTTGGGCGAAGTAAAGCCGGTGTTGCTCTATAAAGACTTGGAAATCGACTCTCCCTATAACACTTACAAAAATCAGGGCTTAACGCCAACGCCTATTGCAGCGCCAGGAAGAGCCTCTTTGGAAGCGGCGTTGTATCCCACGGACAGCGACTATCTCTTCTTCTTGGCAAAGCCTGACGGCTCTCACTACTTCAGCAAAACATTGGCGGAACACAACGCTGCTAAAAATAAATATTTGAAATAAAAGAATATAGAAGAAATAGAAAAACATGAGAAATGAAACAATAAGGTCCGCTATCATTCAATTGTTGCCTCAAATAGCCGTTGCATGTGAGAATGACCATGTAGCGCTTATTGACAGGGACAGTGTGGCGTTAATCGGACGGGAGTTAAAAGAGATTAACTGTAAGCGGCTTTTAGAGATTGGGTCAGGCTATGGCTATTCAGCTTTGTCTTTCCTACAATTTATGTTGGAAAATGCAGGTGCAGAGACTCTTCATATTACCACCATAGAACGACTGCAATGCCGCTGGGAACGGACAAGAGATTATATTATGCAGGCAGGGGCGAAGGATTGCATCTGTTGCGTGCTGGGAGAAGCACCGGAAGCCTTTTCTTACCTGGATAATACGCAAAAATGGGATTGTATTTTTATGGACGCGGCTATGGGGCGATATGGTGATTTCTGGCTGCAGCTGAAAGATTCGCTCGGTCCTGATGGTATTTTTATTGCTGATAACATCAATCTTCACGGCGTGCTGGACCAGCCAATTGCAGCGTTGCCGCGCCGTCATCGTACTATGGCAAAACGATTGAAAGAATTTTTGCAAATGTTAGAATGTGATGAAGTCTGGCAATATGAGCGTTATGATTACGGGGAAGGGCTGCTTGTTATCAGACGGCGGAAACAAGAGAAACTGTAAGAGGGTAGAACAGCATTATGATGAAGAAACCGGAATTATTAGCGCCGGCAGGAAATCTGGAAAAGTTAAAGTTTGCCATTGTTTATGGGGCAGACGCTGTTTATTTGGGCGGTGAAGCCTTCGGACTCCGGGCTGGAGCAGGCAATTTTTCTTTTGACGATATGGCGGAGGGCATTGCTTTTGCTCATGAACGGGGCAGGAAGGTTTATGTAACGGTGAATATTTTTGCGCATAACAAGGATTTGGCAGCGCTGCCTGATTATTTGCGGAAGGTGGCTGAACTTGGCGCGGACGCTATTTTAGTATCTGACCCGGGGGTATTTCAAATTGCCCGTGAGGTTGTGCCAAATCTCTCTATTCATATTAGCACCCAAGCCAATAACACCAACTGGCAAACAGCGATGTTTTGGCAAAAGCTGGGAGCGGAACGGATTGTATTGGCGAGGGAATTATCCCTGGCTGAGGTGGGGGAAATCACTGAAACGTGCAGGAAGAGCGGCATGGAGACTGAAATGTTTGTCCACGGTGCTATGTGCATTTCTTATTCGGGGCGATGCTTACTCAGCAATTTCATGGTGGGACGAGACGCTAACCAAGGAGACTGCGCTCACGCTTGTCGTTGGCGGTACCGTATCCAGGAGGAAAAACGGGACGGCGAATATATGGAGATAGAAGAGGACGGTCGCGGCGCATATATTATGAATAGCAAGGATTTGTGCCTGTTACCTCATTTGCCGGAAATTATTGCTGCTGGGGTGGACAGCCTGAAAATAGAGGGTAGAATGAAAAGTCCTTATTATGTGGCGAACACTGTGCGGATTTATCGGGCGGCAATCGACGCTTATTGTGCAGCCCCTGAAAGCTATCAGTGTGACCCTGCCTGGCAGGAGGAGTTGACAAAGGTGAGTCATCGGGATTATACGGACGGCTTTGCGCTGGGGAAACCTAAGGCAGACGCCCACCGTTATGAAGATGGCGGTTATTTGCGGAACTATTCTTTTGTGGGCTTAGTGCGAGGGCAGGATGAGGAATATATCTGGGTAGAGCAGCGACATAAAATCTGTCTGGAGGATACACTGGAGATGATAACGCCTACCGGCGAGGTATATGAATGGCAAGTAAAAGGGCTGGTGGATAAGGATAAAAATTCCATTGAATCCACGCCTCATGCCCAAATGCTATATGGTATTCCCTGGCAGGGCAGCATACCTGCTTGGTCTATTTTGCGACAGAAGGAAATAAAATGATGTAAGAGAAGTAAGGAGAAATCATGACAGATATCAAAGAAGCGTTAAAATTAGCGGGGGATAACGGCGTGCGTGTTCGTGTCAACCCTGGCAATATTGATTTATTAAATAAATTATTGGAAGGCTATGACAATCATTGTATGGTGACGACGTTAGATGCCCAAAGGGGAGACCTTGTGGTATGGTCTACTTCAGACACCAAGCACGGTGTTATTAAAGTATTAAAAGAGATGCCATTTTTTGTAAAATTTTGCCCGGAAAACGACAGTTTACAATAGTGGTTTGGGGGCAAAATTTGAAATTTTCCAAAAAAGTGGTTATAATGAGATTGCTATGGAGACATCGCAATGGTGTTATAGTAAAATAAAACAGATAAAAAGGGGTGAAATCAATGAATAAAAGAGTGTTAAAGGTATTATGCCTTAGTCTTGCTCTCTTATTTTCATTGAGCATTTTTGCTGGTTGCTCCAGAGAAGAAATTGGTTTTTATACCATGATGAAATCGGAAGCAACAATGAAAGGCAGTGTGGAAGTTTCTTCTACTATCAATTTGGAAATTACTTCCGCCAATCCAGAATGGCAAGAAATGGTTGGTCCTGAAATTGCCAAAGGTTTAACTGGGATGCAAATCATCGTAACCGAAAAAGCAAATTTGGACGAAATGTCTGAAGAAATGAATGTAGTGGTGCGTATCGGTAATAAAGAAACCAATATCGGTACGGTGAAATTGGTAGACGGGATTTTCTATTTTAACAGCAAGGATATGTTGAAAGCGGTAAAGAATATTCTGCCGGTGGAAACTTATAACGCTGTGGAAAAAGCAACCCAGGGAAAAGAATGGATTGCTGTTGATATGATGAAGTTTCCCAATCCATTAACAGGAAATTATGTGGAAACCAGCCATACGATTATGGCTACTTATTTTGATTTCATGGACACGTTCTTTTTAAGCGGCTATCGCGGTTATAGCACCGGTCTGGTAGAAAAAGTAGGTAACGGTTACCGCTTGACCATGACCGACCAAGACTTGTCCAACTTTATTCGCAGCGTCGGATTATACAGCGTTGCCAATGTAAAAGACGTCGGCGCAGCCTTGAAATCTTTCCTCAATAAGACCAGCGATGAAGGGAAAGAATTGTTGTTTGGTACGGTTGATATCACTGCTGCTGATGTCGATGCGTTTGTTCAGGAAATTATTGATAATAAAGGAGAATACAACGGCGCTATTAACGAAGTTGCTGATTTATTTGATACGGATTTCTTACCGCTTATCAAAGGCAGCAAATACGTGCATACCATCGAAGGAACGGACGCAGGCTATTTAGACTCTGTAGAATTTGTCTTGAATATCAACGATGAATACGGCGATAATGTGATTCGTTTCTTGGTAAATGGCGCAACAAGTACCAAGCCGGTATCTAAAGTGACTGTTACCGCGCCCCAAGATGTTATTCGTTGGGAAGATATGAAGAAAGATATGCCCTCCAGCAAAGGCATTCGCATTTTCAATGATAAGAGCTATGTGATGGATGAAAAGATTGAATTAGCAGTGATTTCCATTCCCCAAGAACACAAATTCGGTTTTATGTCTGATTTCTTGGAAAAGGATGGCTCCCGGTATTATCCGTTGCGTCAGATAGGCGAAGTGTTGGGGCATGAAGTTGGCTGGAGTGATGCTGGACAGACCGCTTATGTGGTAAACGGGGAAGGCGCGCGGGTAAGTTTCACCGGCATTGAAAAAGACGGTACAACGTTTATTAAGATTCGTGATTTTGAAAAAATCGGTTACACCGTAGAATGGGATAATGCCAGTCAAAGCATGTATATTTATCGTTAAATTGCAGAATAGTGAAATCAAAAGCAGGCGCGCCATGAAAATGGACGTACCTGCTTTTCTTTCTTGAGAGATGACAGCAAAAGCAAAAATGTGCTAAAATAAGGAACGATAGCTTTTCACTGAAGAAAGGAAGTGTCATCGGTCATGGGCAGAAGAGGTGGCGGTAGAAGTTTTGGCGGTCGTTCCGGCGGGGGACGTAGCCGTCCTAGCCATACCCATACGCCAAGGGTAACGCGTGCGGGATATCGCCCTTATCGTCATATTATCCGAGGGCGCAATTCTGTTCCTTCCGGTGGGGGAAGTGCCGGAATCATTTGGATTTTGCTGGCTTTTTTGTTGGCAGGAGTCTTCTCTTTTTTTACCATAAGTGGCAATATGATACCTGATGTGGCAAGCACCGTAGACCGTACGCCTCTGGTGGGGCAAGTCAATGAAACAGGTTGGTATGAGGATAACTTGGATTGGGTTATTTATCCCCAGGTTCTGACTGACGGGTTAGTCCATTTTTATGAAAAGACCGGCGTGCAGCCTTATCTGCTTTTAACTGCCTATGACCCTTCCTATTGGCAGGGCGATGAGATTGACGTTCAAGCGGTGGAGTCTTACTTAAACGATTATTATGAAAGTCATTTTACTGATGAAGCCCATATTATCTTTGCCTACTTTGCCAGTGCGGATGACAGCATTACTGAAATGGAGGGGCATTTTTATTATCTCTGCGGCTATGCAGCGGATAAGATTATGGACGAAGAAGCCCTTGACATTTTCTGGACCTATTTAGAGCATTATTATCGGAATACTTCTGACAACCTGGAACAGATGATTAGCCATACCTTTTCTCATACAGCAGATGTGATTATGGGTTCTGCTGCGTCTACCGGGGAATGGCAGCTAAAAGAGTATAGCGGTTTGCTATTGCTGATTCCTGTGGTTATTCTTGTTGGGCTATGCTGTCTAATTTTACTGGCTCACGCTATCGGCAAGCGGGAGCAAAAGTCCATAGCAGAAATAGCCGAAGTCACAGAAACAAAAGAAACAGTTGCATCTACCAATGAAGATGATAACCAATAAAATATTCCAAAAGAAATGAAGGCGTAAATATGATTATTAAGACAAAAGAAGAGTTAGAAGGATTGAAAGCTTCCGGCAGAGTGGTAGCTATCACTTTGCAGGAAATGGCAAGAGAATTAAAACCGGGGGTGACTACTGCTTATCTGGATAAAATTGCCGAACAGGTGCTTTCCTCTTACGGGGCGATTTCCGCGCCGAAAAGCGAATATGATTTTCCGGGGATTACCTGTATCAGCGTTAACGATGAAGTGGCGCATGGCATTCCCGGACCGCGGGAGTTGCAGCCGGGAGATTTGGTGAACTTAGACGTTTCTGCCTCGTTAAACGGTTTTTTTACCGACCATGGCATGACTTTTATGGTACCTCCGGCTGATAAGGTAGGGGAGAAGCTGCTCCTTGCTTCCCGTCGGGCGTTAAAGAAAGCAATCTCCGTTGCCATTGCTGGCAACAAAATCAATAATATCGGCTATGTGGTGGAGACGGAGGCAAAGGCTTTTGGTTTCACCACCATACGGAATTTATGCGGTCATGGGGTTGGTCGCGCTCTTCACGAAGAGCCTTCGGATATTCCCAATTATTATGACCCTATGGATAAGCGTGTCCTCAAGGCGGGGACCGTTCTTGCTATCGAAACCTTTGTGGGGGAAAAAGAATACTTCGTTGAGGAAGAAGAAGATGGCGGTTGGCTATTGAAAACGCCAAAGCGTACCAGAGCAGCTCAGTTTGAACATACCGTTGTCGTGACGGAGGGGAAGCCTATCATTGTGACTCAATTGGATGAAAAGATGAAATAAGGGGATTTTTCATCATGAAATACCGTGTTTTCATTGTAGAAGATGATAAGGCAATCGCTGTCGCCGTCAAAGAACAGTGTGAAAATTGGGATTTAGCGGCAACCTGCGTAAGGGATTTTCATCAGGTTTTAGAGGAATTTACCGCTTTTGCGCCTCATCTGGTTTTGTTGGACATCGGGCTTCCTTGCTTTAACGGCTATCACTGGTGCAGTGAAATTCGTAAAATCTCCCAAGTCCCCATTATTTTTCTTTCCTCTGCCGCTGATAACTTAAATATTGTTATGGCAATGAATATGGGCGGAGATGACTTTATTGCTAAGCCCTTTGACCAAAATGTGCTAATGGCAAAGATTCATGCGCTCTTACGACGGACATATGATTTTCATAGAGGAGAAACAGAAATCCTATCTTGTCGAGGCGCGACACTGGATACGGACGCCCATATCCTGCTTTATCAGGGGCAGCATGTGGAACTCTCTAAAAATGAATACAGAATTCTCCTGATTTTATTCCGGGCAAAAGGCAAGGTGGTGAGCCGCAGCCGTCTCATGGAGGGGCTGTGGCAGACAGACTGTTTTGTAGATGATAATACGTTAACGGTGAATATGAACCGTTTGCGGAAACGGCTGACCGGTATCGGTCTGGATAATTTTATCACTACAAAATTCGGCGAGGGGTATATGATTTCATGAAGAGACAGTTTTTTCTCGCTTATTGTAAAATGCGGCGCAAGGACGTGTTACGATTCTTTTGTTTTTGTATCATTTTTGCCGTTGTTTTTCTGCTTTACCGCTTGCCCTTTGACGCGGTGATTTATCCGACTCTTTTGTGCAGCGGCTTAGGACTGCTCTTTTTTCTGGCGGATTATCGTAAGGCATATGTGAAACACTGTCGGTTGGTGCAAATGCTGGATTTACCGGCGGAGGTGATGGATTGGTTCCCTGCGGTGGAAACCGTGAGTGAGGCGGACTATCAAGCTATTGTCAAGAAATTACGAAAAGATCAGGGGGAACTTGCCGCCAAATTAAACGGACAATATGAAGACTTAATGGATTATTACACCACTTGGGTGCATCAGATAAAAATGCCTATTGCCGCAATGGGGCTTTATTTGCAAGGAGAAGATACGACGTTTTCCCATAAAATAGCAAGGGAATTACAGCGCATTGAAGAATATGTGGAAATGGTCTTGGTTTATTTGCGGCTGGACGCGGATGATACAGATTATTTGTTGAAAGAATTGGATTTAGACAGTCTGGTACGGGGTGCGGTAAGAAAATTTTCCACCCAATTTATTCAAGGGAGAATCAGGCTGGACTATGCGCCAATAGAAGGAACTGTCATCAGTGATGAGAAGTGGTTAACCTTCGTCCTGGAGCAAGTGTTGTCCAACGCCTTGAAATATACTCCTGAGGGCGGCGTTATCCGTATTTATCTGACTGCGCCGAAAACGCTGTGTGTCACGGATACAGGCATGGGCATTGCAGAGGAGGATTTACCCCGGGTATTTGCAAAAGGCTATACGGGCTACAACGGCAGAAAAGACAAACGGGCAAGCGGCATTGGGCTTTATTTGTGTCGGGAGATTTGCCATAACCTGGGACACAATATTCGTATCTCCTCTGTATTGGGCGAGGGGACTACAGTGGAGATTGATTTGCAACAAGGGCATGTAACAGTAGAATAATTTCTTACCAAAATGTAAGAAATCAGGGGGAAATGTAAGACAAAACCATGTTATTACATTTCCTTTTTTGCCATAATAAAGGGGACGAATGGCAAAGGAGGTTATGTCGTTATGGCGATTTTAGAAGTAAGCAGTTTGAAGAAAATATATACGACTCGTTTTGGCAGCAATCAGGTGGAGGCGTTAAAAAACGTCAACTTTACCGTAGAACAAGGAGAATATGTTGCCATTATGGGGGAATCAGGATCGGGGAAAACCACCCTCTTAAACATTTTAGCGGCATTGGATAAACCCACAGCCGGTAAAGTTATCTTAGACGGGCAGGATTTAACAGGTATCAATCAGGCAAAGGCGGCGGCTTTTCGCCGGGATAATCTGGGTTTTGTCTTCCAGGAATTTAATTTGTTAGACACCTTTACCCTAGAGGACAATATCTATCTGCCGCTAGTGTTAGCGGGAAAAAGTTATGGGGAAATGGCAAGTAGGCTGCAGCCTATTGCGGCGCAGCTAGGCATTGCCGAATTATTGAAAAAATATCCTTATGAAGTGTCCGGTGGGCAGAAACAGCGGGCGGCAGTGGCGCGAGCCATTATCACTCATCCCAAGCTGGTGCTTGCTGACGAGCCTACGGGGGCGTTAGACTCCAAAGCCACGGATGAACTTTTGCGACTCTTTCGGGACATTAATGAAAACGGAGAAACCATTCTCATGGTAACTCACTCAGTAAAGGCGGCAAGTCAGGCAAAACGAGTGTTGTTCATCAAAGATGGCGAGGTGTTTCATCAGATTTATCGGGGCGGCGCTACTAGCGAGCAGCTCTATCAAAAAATCTCTGACACCTTGACCATGCTGGCAACAGGCGGTGATGGGCGATGAAAAAAGGCGTTTATCTGAAACTTGCCGTAGACGGTATCCGCAAAAACAGACGGCTTTATCTGCCTTATATGCTGACTGGGGCTGTTATGATGATGATGTTTTACATTCTGGCATTTCTTGCCACATCTCCGGTGCTCTCTCATATGCGGGGCGGTACGACCTTAAAGACCATTTTACCGCTGGGAACTAACGTCATTGCTGTCTTTTCTTTGCTCTTTCTCTTTTATTCCCAATCTTTCCTGATACGGCAGCGAAATAAGGAGTTTGGACTTTATCACGTGTTGGGTATGGATAAATGGAATATTTGCCGCATTCTTTTCTGGGAAAATCTTTTGGTGGCTGCTTGTTCCATGATTTCCGGCATTGCCTTAGGCATTGCTTTTTCAAAAATGGCGGAAGTTAGTCTCTTCCGTATTCTGCAGGAAGAAATCAATTATAATCTTTCTGTGGGGGTAGGCGCGTTAATCGAAACGATTCGCATTTTCGGTTTGATTTATTTGCTGCTGTTTGTTTATGCTCAGGTGCGGGTATATTGTGCTAACGCCTTAGCGTTACTGCTTAGTGTTAACACCGGAGAACGTCCGCCCAAAGGTAATTGGTTCTTTGCACTGGTAGGGGCTATTGTTTTAGGATGGGCTTATTATCTGGCAGTGACCATCCAACACCCATTGCAAGCGTTACTTACTTTCTTTATTGCGGTGATTATGGTCATTATTGCTACTTATTTGCTTTTTATTACTGGCTCGGTGGTGTTCTGCCGTATGCTGCAAAAGAACAAAAAATATTATTACAAACCAAACCACTTCGTCTCTGTCTCCTCTATGGTTTACCGTATGAAACGAAACGGCGCGGGACTTGCTTCTATCTGTATTTTAAGCACCATGGTGTTAGTGACCCTTTCCAGCACCGCCAGTCTTTACCTGGGCATGGAAGACAGCATTAACGATGTGTGTCCTTATGACATCAATGTAGAAATCACTTCTTATGAACCGACAGTATTTCGGGAAGATACCTTCGCCGCTTATCGCCGTGTGATTGCAAATACGGGTGTTGCAGAGACTGCTCATCGGGAATATCCTATGGGAGAAATTTTGGGCGTCGTTGGGGATAGCGGGATATTCTTTGATATGAATGTCTTGCATGATTTTTCACCCAATGCTTACGGAAAGCATATCAATGTACGCTTACTGCCTTTAGCGGACTACAATCGGATTATGAACGCAGACGAAAGGCTGGAGGCGGGGGAATGTCTCCTTTTCAGCAAAGAAAAACCTTATCTCGATGATACCTTTGCTATCGGTAACGGACGAATGTTGCAGGTGAAAAAGATTTTGCCGTCATTCTTTGCGGAAGGCAGAAGTACGATTGAGTTAGAAGGTTCTATCTACTTGGTGGTGCAAGATTTGGATACGGTGCGGGATTTAGTTGTTAGTGCCAATGAAGAAGCAGGTAATAGCATTGGCAATCTTATCTGGAAATATGGCTTTGATACGGATATGCCGGAAAAAGAACAAATCGCTTTCAGCCGTAAGCTGAGAGATTCTGTTCGCACCTTTTTCTATGATGCAGATGATAATCTGATAACCAATTATTCGTATGGCATCAACAGTAAAGCGGCAAATCGGGAGGATTTTTTAAATGTATACGGTAGTTTGCTTTTCGTGGGTGTTGTGCTTAGTAGTGTCTTTATATTTGCTGCTGTTTTGATTATTTACTATAAGCAGATTTCCGAAGGCTATGAGGACCAATCTCGCTTTGAGATTATGCAGAAGGTAGGTATGACGGGAAAAGATATCCGTAAAAGTATTAATTCACAAATTCTTACAGTCTTTTTCCTGCCTCTTGCTTTTGCCGGACTTCATTTGGCATTTGCCTTTCCCTTGGTTTTTCGCATTTTACAACTGATGAAGTTGCAAAACATGGCGTTGTTAGCTATGGTAACATTTTGTTGTTTCCTGGTGTTCGGCGTATTCTATGCCGTTGTTTATAAGCTGACAGCCGGCGTATATTACCGTATCGTCAGCAGTATGCAAAAGGCATAACAGCTTATAAAAAACGTACAGAAACGTACAAAAATGTAAAAAACGTATAAATCAAAAGACGTCCTAATCACATAGGACGTCTTTTATGGTATCTCTAAGAAACTTTTTTCTGTGGTTTTACTTCTTTCGGCTATGGGGATACGGTTAGGTTTCTTTTTCGGTCGCAGGGAAACAGAGGTTAGCTTGACGGTAAGATATGCACCTAGTGAGGCGGCGAAAACAAAACCGATTTTGGCTGTTAGATTTTCAGTGATAGGCTGTTGATTGATACCCAGAAGGAGTAAAGATGCGGTAAGACAAATCAATCCGTTGCCTAATGGTAGTAAGGGGTAGCGATGACCGGCAATGAACGATACCAAAAGAGAAGAGAGATAAATGTCCGAAAGATAAACAATTGTTGCTAACGTTTGGAAGTGTTCTATTTTCCATTGAAAGAAATAGGCGAGTGTTCCCAGAAAAAAGGCGGTAAGCCCGATGAAAACAGCGTTGATGAAAAAGCCTGCTATGAGAATGGGAACGGGACGGATTTTTCGACGTTTGGCGGTTCTTCTTCTGTCGGTGGTAGAACGATTTTCCATGGATACATTCCCCTTTATGAAAATTTATGTTACAATAAAATAATCGTATAAAGATAATATCATTATGTGCTGAAAATAACATCAGATAGGGGGAGCGAATGATGCAGCCATGTTCTCTATATGCCCATATCGCCCAAGACCCACTCTTTTTATTATATCAAAAAGGACAGGCAAATCCTAGCGTTTGGGGCGAATTTTATCGAGATTTGTATGATTTTGCCGCGGAAACTTGTTGGCAGGACCATATTTGGCAGCGATATTTGTTTCGTCTGATTCTGATGGCAGAAAATATTTTTACCCAAACAGCGGCTGTCATAGCAGACCAACAGATGAACGCTGCTCTTCTGAAAATTGCTGAAAAGGAACTAAGCCAAATCAAAGGGTGTTTTGATTTGCCGGCGCTGGCAGAGTGGCAGTGGGAGCGAACCTTAGCCATGGATTTCTCTTTGGGCGGCATTTGTCAACCTGAAAAAGGCAGCTTTGATGAAAAGGAAAACCAATTGTTTACCGCCTTTTTACAGTGTGATTCTGTTAAGACGTTTCTACCACAGTTGTTAGGATTTCACCGACAGTACGGCTACGGCAAGATGCTCCTAAATGGGTTCTGGTTATGGAAAGACGCTCTTGTTCCAGTGGAAAAGGCTGAGACGGAAAAGCTATCGGGGATTATTGGTTATGAGCGGCAAAAACAGGCGGTGTTAGAAAATACGGAAATTCTTTTGCGGGGGTGTCCTGCTAATCATTTATTGCTCTATGGCGAGCGGGGAACAGGAAAATCATCCCTGGTAAAGGCGGTTGCTGCTCATTATCAAGAACGCAAGTTGAAACTTATTGAAATTCATCGTCATTCTTTATCGACCATTGGTTGTTTAATCGATGAGATTGGGAAATATCCCTATTCCTTTATTCTCTTTTTGGATGATTTATCTTTTGAGCAAGCGGATGAAGATTATAAGGTATTAAAAAATCTTCTGGACGGTGGCGTGAAGGTAATTCCTGAAAACATTGTTATTTATGCAACCTCTAATCGAAAGCATCTGGTTAAGGAAACCTGGCAGGACCGGGCGGGAGAAGAGGAAATCTCCAAAGATGGCATGTCGGAAAAACTTTCTTTGGTCCATCGTTTTGGCAAGACCATTACCTTCGCTGCTCCTACCCAAGAAGAATTTCTAGAAATCGTCAGAGAATTGGCGGCGCAACATCATATTACCACGCCATGGGAGACCCTGGAAAAAGAAGTGCTCCTGTGGGAACGGCGCTACCACAGTCGCTCCGGGCGGACAGCGGTGCAATTTATCCGCGACTTTATGGGGCGGGAACAGGTAAAAAACACCGGGAAAGCGTAATGCTTCCCCGGTGTTTTTATTTATAGAAAGAATAGTGAAAAAATAACTGTAAAGATGCCGGCAAAGCCAATGGAAAGCCCTGCCATAGCGCCTTCCAGCTCGCCGATTTTCACCGCTTCGCTGGTGCCGGAAACGTGGCTGCAAGTGCCGAGGGCAATGCCTACGGAAACGCTTTCTTTCATGCGGAACAGCTTGATGAAGATAGGGCAGATAATCATGCCCATAATGCCGGTAAAGACGGCGGCGGCAACGGTGATAGGAACGATACCGCCCAGCTGTTTAGAGATTTCTATGGCGATAGGTGTGGTCACAGATTTTGGCAGGAGAGAAAGGGTGATATTTTCCTCCAGACCAAACAGTTTACACATGAGAAAAATGCTGGTCATAGCAGAGATAGCGCCTACCGATGTACCGATGAGGACAGGCAACATATTTTTCTTTAAGGCGTCTAGCTGGTTATACATAAGAACGGCAAGGGCGGCGGTAGCAGGCGCTAACAACATATTGATAACAGAACCGCCAATATTGTATGTTTCTAAAGAAATCCCCAATAATTTCATGATTAAAATAACGAAGCAAATATCAAATAAAATGGGGTTCAGCAGGGGATTATTGGTTTTCTTGTTAAGCCATTTTCCAATCTCGTAGCCAAGGATGGTGATTGCAATGCTAAACAGGGGAGATTCGATGATTTCTCTCATGGGCTTAGGCTCCTTTCTTTGTGTGATGACGCTTCCTCTGCCAAATAACAACCAGCCTTACTGTGGCAAAAGTAACAAAAAAGGTAATAACGGTAGAGATAAGACATACTAGGAAAATAGGCAGTAAGCTATCTTTCATAATAGGGTAGCTCTCTAAAATGGAAACCCCTGCCGGCACAAAGAAAAACGCCATATTTGCCAGAAGAAAGCCAGTAAAGTCTTGTATCATGCCGGGTTTGATAACCCTCGTCAGCAGCAGGATAAAGAGAATCATCATAGCGATGATGTTGCCCGGGAAAGGAAAGGGCAAAACCAGCGATATGCTTTGCCCCAATAGGCAAATAAAAAATAAAACGGCGATTTGCATACAAATATTCATAAATCTGACCTCGGTTTCTGATTGATAACACTTGATATAATTTCTGCTTATTATAGAATAGTTTTGGCAAAAAGACAATAAAAAGAGAGACGTTTTTAGCCACCTCTCTTTTGGTTTTATTCGCCCAACACGACTTGTTGGTGAACTTTTTTCCCTTTGCGGAGTAATGCTGCGCCTTCGGGGAAGTCTGCTAACGTAATCTTTTGGTCAAAGGCGTTGACCCGTTCGTTATTCAGGTATACGCCGCCTTCTTGGACTAATCTTCGGCCGTCACTTTTGGATTTGATAAGACCGGCTAAAGTTAATAAGTCTAAAATGGTAGTGTCGTCGGTAATATCCTTTTTGCTGATGGTCACAGAAGGGATATTGGACTTGTCCGCGCTGTTACCAAAGAGAGCAGCGGTAGCTTCTTGGGCGGCTTTTGCCGCTTCTTCGCCATGTACCAATTTGGTTACTTCATAAGCGAGAACTGTTTTTGCTTCGTTAATGGCGGCGTCCTGTAATGCGCCCAAGCGTCTTACTTCTTCCATCGGCAGAAAGGTGAGGAGGGCTAAGCATTTTTCTACATCGGCATCGTCTATATTACGCCAGTATTGATAGAATTCATAGGGAGATGTTTTTTCAGCGTCCAACCAGAGAGCGCCGCTTTCCGTTTTACCCATTTTCTTGCCAGCGCTGTTGGTGAGGAGCTTGAAGGTGAGACCGTAGACTTGGGCTTCTTCTTTTCTCCGTACCAAGTCCACACCATAGATGATGTTGGACCATTGGTCGTTACCGCCTAATTCCAGCTTACAATTGTATCTCCGGTAAAGCTCTAAAAAGTCATAGCTTTGCATGAGCATATAGTTAAACTCTAAGAAAGATAAGCCTTTTTCCAAGCGGCTTTTAAAACATTCGGCGGTGAGCATACGGTTGACGGAGAAATGAGCGCCTACTTCCCGTAAAAATTCAATATAATTCAAGTCTAACAGCCAATCGCCATTGTCAACCATGCGAGCTGCATCGTCGCCAAAGTCAATAAAACGACTCATTTGTTTTTGAAAAGAGCGGACATTATAGTCGATTTGCTCTTTGGTGAGCATTTTCCGCATATCTGTTCTGCCGGAGGGGTCGCCAATCATGCCAGTGCCGCCGCCAAATAAGGCAATAGGACGGTGACCTGCCCGCTGCATATGCATCATCACCATGATTTGGATGAAGTGTCCCACATGGAGACTGTCGGCAGTGGGGTCAAATCCGATATAAAAGGTAACTTGTTCTTTATCTAAAAGGTCGCGGATTTCTTCTTCGTTGGTGGCTTGTTCGATATAGCCTCTTTCTTTCAAAATATCATAAACATTTCTGGTTTCATTCATCTGTAAGTGGCTCCTTTTCATATAGATAGCTATCGTAAGTTTTTCCTTGGAGTTTGTCAGGGAGCGGGTATCTTATTACCGGGAGATAACTTTTCATATCTGGTTTCGTTCATCTCTGAGCGGCTCCTTTCCATATATACAATAGCTATCATAAGGTTTTCCTTGGGTTTTGTCAAGGAGCGGCGGTGATTCTTATAGGGATTTTCCCCTGGTTCATTTCTTTGAAAAAATTTAAGAAATATTAAGAAATTGCCAATCTTTTTCTGTTTTGTTTTCTTTGGGTTTGTATTATAATGGGAAGAGATATTTTAATAAGTTTGTTTGGATTTCTTTTGCATTGAAGGGGTAAGGAGAGGAATCATAATGAATATCAAACAGTTGGGTAAAACGGATTTATATGTTAGCGAGCTGTGCTTCGGCGCGTTGCCCATGGGACCGCTGCAAATGGGCTTATCGGTGGATGATGGTGGAAGATTATTGGCAAAAGCCATTGACAGCGGCGTTAACTTTATTGATACGGCGGAAATGTATGGTACCTATGAACATATATGCAAAGGGATACAAGGTCGTAGTCGTGATGTGATTATTAACTCCAAATCTGCCGCTTGCGACTATCAAACCATGGAAAAATCAATCCGAAACGCCCTTGCCGCTTTAGAACGGGATTATTTAGATATTTTTCTTCTCCATGGCGCAAGGGCAGGAGAAAATGTGTTTCAGGAGCGGGCGGGGGCTTGGCAGTGCTTGATTGATTATAAAGAAAAAGGGTATCTGAGGGCTATTGGGCTTGCTACGCACCATGTAGGAGCGGCGGCAAACGCAGCCAAAGAGAAAGAATTAGATGTGCTTTTTCCCTTAATCAACAAGACGGGGATTGGTATTATGGGTGGCGGTGTCAGTGAAATGCTGGCATCTATCGAACTGTGCCACAAAGTGGGAAAGGGTATTTACGCGATGAAAGCGTTAGGCGGTGGTACTATGCTTGCAGATATCCCGGGCAATATCCAATTTGTTCGGGAGATTCCCGGTGTTGTCTCTGTTGCCTTAGGCATGGTCAAAGAAAAAGAATTAGCCATGAATCTGAAAATCTTTAATGGAGAATCCCTTGTGCCCGAAGATTTGGCGGACTGCAAAAGCGGTAAACGATTGACAATCTTAAACGCTTGCGTGGGTTGCGGTACTTGTGTGGAAACCTGCCATAACAACGCGCTGTATTTTGACCCAGCAACGCCGGAGCAGAAAAAGCCTAGTGTGTATCAAGATAAGTGCCTACTTTGCGGCTATTGCACCAAGGCTTGTCCCGGATTTTATATTCGGTTGGTTTAGCTTTATAAAAAATTTATTTTTTTTATAAAAAGCAGGAAACTTTTTGGGAAAGGGTCTCGTCTAAGGATTGAAGCAAGTGAAAACGACAGAATAGAACAGGACGGAAAGGAAGAGCGCGGGGTGAAACTATGGCATTATTAGAGCTAAAAGATATTACGCGTACGTTTGTCAATGACCAGGTGGAAACAAAAGTCCTCAAAGGTATTGATTTGGAAATCGAAAAAGGGGATTTTGTTTCCATTATGGGGGCATCGGGGTCGGGGAAATCCACGCTGCTGAATATCATCGGTTGTTTGGATAGAGCCACCAGTGGTACTTATGTGGTAAACGGCGTATTGGTAGATAAATTAAGTGAAAACGAATTGGCAGACATGAGAAACAGGGAAATGGGCTTTGTATTTCAAAGTTTCCATTTGCTGAAGAACCTGACAGCGCGAGCAAATGTGGAATTGCCTTTGATTTATCGTGGTATGAATGGGGAAGACCGGAAGACGAGGTCGGTTAAAGCGCTGAAACGGGTAGGTTTGGGGCATCGTATGGACCATTATCCCAAACAGATGTCCGGGGGGGAGCAACAGCGTGTTGCTATTGCCCGTTCTATTGTAGGCGACCCCAGTTTCATGCTGGCAGACGAACCGACCGGTGCTTTGGATACCAAAAATACTTGGAATGTGATGGAGTTGTTTTACGAGCTGAATAAACAGGAAGGCATTACCATCGTCATGGTAACACACGATACCCAAGTGGCGCACTATGCTGATAAAATTATCTGGCTGGTCGATGGTGTAATAGACCGCATCGAAGTGGTAACACCCGATAAGCGGAATAAGGTGCGGGCGAAAGCAGCAATGGTCATTGCGGAAGCCAAAGCCAAAGAGAAGGAAGAGATAGAAAAAGGGTCGGTAACGGAATCTTTGACCAATGCTCAGTCGGAAAAGGTGGCGTCACAGTCTGCCGCGACCGAAACGGAGGGAAAAAAGCCCAAGGGGAAAAAATGGTCCTTCGGTAAAAAGAAATCGACGGCATCGAAGATAGGCGAAGAAAAAACAGACGTAGCTGTGAACATAGAGACAAGAGACAATATTGAGGAGGCTAACAAAAATGAATAACACAACTAAGAAAATCGTAACCGTTGGTGTTTTAGGGGTCATTGCCATTGGCGGCTGCTTTTGGGCGGTAAAGCAATTGTTCCCGTCTAATCAAGGGGTGAGCGGTCCTCAATATTCTACTCATACAGTAGCGCGCGGCGATATCAATGTAGGGGTAGAAGCCACAGGTAATTTAAATCCGTCTTATGGCGGCAGTATCCAAGTGCCTAGAGGGGACAGCTCTAGTGGTGTTTCCAGCTATATCATTGATAAAATTCTGGTAAAAGCCGGCGACCATGTAGAAGACGGACAGCCTCTCGTGCAGCTCTCAGCGCCGGGGTTGGATACCCAATTAGAGACAACCCGGGACCAATTGGAGTCGGAACGAAAATCTTTGGCCTCTATGCTCAATGTGGATGTAGACCAAGTGGATAAAGTAGACCCCAATAAAGGGATTTCCCTTACTGCGCCCATTGACGGAAGGGTAACGGATTTATCGGTGAAAAACGGGACGGAAGTCAATGCCGGACAAATCGTGGCGACGGTAGTAAACGACAGCCGTATTGAGCTGGTAGCCAAGCTCTCTGCCACGGAAATCGAAGCCTTGCAGGACGACTCCTGCGCCATGCTGCGTTTCCCAGATTTCTATAATGAACCCGTTGAAGCGAGAATTACTGATATTAACCGGACGGCAATCCCTACGCCTAATAAGGATTTAAATGTCTTTATCGGTGTTGACGCCAAGGTAGAAGGTTACAGCTATGTGTATTGGGTCAATGTAGAAGCGGATAACCCGGGTCTTTTGGCTCCGGAAATGATTGCCCAATTTGGCTTTTATGATAAGGCGGAAAAGGAATTGCCTGTTGACCAGCGTCATATTACCTGGTGCTCCTATTATACGAAAATCGAAAAATATGTGGACCAGGAAGATGTTCTGAGCGGTGTAGAAGGGGTTATTACCAAAACCCTGGTAAAACCAATGGAAATCGTAAAAAAAGGTACGCCTATTGCTACCATGGCAGGGCAGGATGTCCGTGATGAAATCGAAAAACGGTTAGACAGCATTCGCAAAAAGAAAATCGAACTAAGTAAATTAGAAGCTCAATCCGGCACCTTGACTATTAAATCGCCCAGTGAAGGGACATTGCAGGAATTTGAAAAGAAAGAAGGCGCATCCGTTAGTCCGGGGGAATGGCTTGGTAGCGTATTCAAAACCACAGATATTTATATGTGGGTACAGGTAGACGATACGGATATTCTTTTGGTTCAACCGGGCGCAGCCGTTACCGTAACAGTAGACGCTATCCCTGGCGAGAAATTTGAAGGTACAGTAGAAGACGTATCCGCCAGCGGTAAAGACGAAAGCGGTGTGACCCGTTTTGAAGTGGGCATTAAGGTGGTCGGTAACGAAAAGGTTCGTTCTGGTATGCAAGGGAAAGCCTTCATCGGTGCTGGTTCTGCTGAAGATGTGTTATTAGTGCCATTGGAAGCTATCTTTGAAGAAGAAGGCGTAAGAAAGGTCGAAATCCTAGACGCTGATGGCAATGTGCAGGTAGTACCTATCGAAGTAGGTATGATGAATTCCCGTTGGGCAGAAGTAACTTCTGGACTTTCCGAAGGAGACCAAGTAATTACTGGCAGCACCTCTGACTTACTTCCTAGTCAACAAGTATCTGGCGGTAACAATAATTTATTTACCGGAAAATAAGGTACTGAACGGATAGGAAGGAGGGGAATTTATGAAAAAAGACTCGTTAGGCAGTTTACGAGTGCGATTATGGTTTAGTATGCAAATGGCAGCTCACGGCATTATGTCAAACTTTTTACGGTCT